>JBEKUQ010000068.1:0-7821 GCA_049514835.1 Verrucomicrobiota bacterium
CAAGGCGCCCAGGGCGATCAAGGCCGCCGGCGCCCACAGCATGACGAGGTTGAATTTGAAGGGGTCCAGCACAATGCCGGTTTGGGCGCGAATGACGGCGGCGGCGCCGGTCATGATGGCCCAATAGAAAACAAAGGCCACCAACATGCCGAGGGCGGAGATGGCGGCGGCTTCGAGGATGATGGCGCCAAAGATGATGCGACGGCGGGCGCCCAGGGCGCGCAGGATGGCGATTTCGCGGCGGCGCTCATTCATGGAATTGTAGATGCTGGCCAGGATGGAGGCGGTGGCGACCAGCGCGACGACGTAGGAAACGAGCGTGAGCACCTTGTCAAACCAACTGATTTTGCGGAACAAATCCGCCATGGTTGAGGCAATCGGCCAGGCAAAGGTCAGGCGGTCGCCTTGCCGGTTGTACATCATGTCCAGGCCAAATCCGACGGAGGGGCCGCCCCTTAATTTCAGCAGGACCGCGCTGACGTCGGTCGCGGTTTTCGGGTCGTGGCCCGACATTTTCTGGATGCCTTCGAGCGGAATCCAGATCACGCGGTCGGCGGGGGTATTGGACGGTTTCATCACGCCCGCCACGACGTAGGTTTCGGCGTGTTGTTTGCTCTCGTCAAAAATCAGGCCGTGATAGGGATGGAAGGTGTCGCCGGGCTTCAAGCCCATTTTCTGCGCGACAAAACTGCCGGCCACCGCTTCATGATTGGTGGCGTCGCCAAAGAAATGGCCGCCCGGCTGCAATGCATAATGTTTTCCCGGCGCGTATTCCACCTTCTCGAACATTTCCGGGACGGTTCCGACCAGGCGGTAGCCGTGATAGTTGTCGCCGACGGCGATGGGGATGGCCAGGGCGACGCGGGGATTTTTCTTGATGTCAAGGTAATCGGCGGCGGACAGGTTGCCCGGCGAGTTTTCGAGATGGAAAATGGAATTGAGCACCAATTGCAGCTTGGAGCCGCGCGCGCCCAAAACGGCATCAAAGCCGCCGTTGACGCCGGTGAAGGTGGCCTGGGATTGCGCCTTGACGATCCAGACCGACATGAGCAGGCCGCCCGCCAGGGCAATGGAAAGGGCGGTAATGGTGGTGGACAAGGCGTGCTGGCGCAGGCTCCGCAGAACAATCAGCCAGACTGTCATATCTTTTTGTCCTCCAGCGAATCGGTTTGGTTGATTTGCTCCAGGGCCTGCACGGTCTCGAATTGCGCGAGGACCTCGCGGTCGTGGCTGACCAAAAGCAGGGCGGCGCGGTTTTCGCGGCAGGCAGTGCGGATGAGGGAGAGGGCCTCGGTGGCGTTCTTGTGGTCGAGGTTTCCGGTGGGTTCGTCGGCCAGCACGAGCTTGGGCCGGTTGGCCAGGGCGCGGGCCACCGCCACGCGCTGCTGCTGGCCGGTGGACAGTTGGCGCGGGTAGTGTTTGAGATGGTTGCCCAATCCTACCCGTTGCAGCAATTCGCGCGCGAAAGCCCGGTCCGCCCCCGGTCCAAAACTCATGCCCAGGAGGACATTTTCCAGGCAGGTGTAACCTTGGAGCAAGTTGAAGGTTTGGAAAATGTAGCCGATGGTGGTGGCGCGGAGACGGTCGCGGCGGGATTCGCTGAGGGAGGACATTTCGGCGCCGGCAATGGTGATCGAGCCTGCATCCGGCTTGAGGATGCCGGCGATCAGGTGGAGGAGCGTGGTTTTGCCGGAGCCGCTTTGGCCGGCGAGGGCAACCTGGGCCTGGTCGGCCAGGCTGAAGGTCTTGATGTTGACGACGGTATGCTCCGATCCGTCCGGCGCGAGGAACGACTTTTTGAGCCGGGATATGTCAAGCAGTGGCATCCTGGTGAATCCGCGTGGGAGAGGAGGAGTTGGCGGGCCGCAACGACGACCCCACGACCCAGGCCGGACAAATGGCCGCCGGCGCGATCTTAGTCGCCTTGACAAGGCCAAAGTAGAATCCCTTCGTCTGCGCCATTTTGGGAACTAAACACAAGGCGGTTTGGGGCGCAAGGGCGCATTTGGCTTTTTTTGGCGGTTCGCTGCCTTGGGAAGGGTTTCAGAACGATTGAGAATTGGTCATCGAAAACTCGTCATTGGTCATTGGAAGTGGCCGGCGAAGGCGCGCGTGACCCGCGATGAAAAGCGGCGGCAAGCCACCGCACTCCATAACTTCTGCGACAGGCGGGGCGGGTTTGCTAGAATTCGAGGATGCCTTTGACTTGTTCCATTTCGGCCTGCACTTTGGCGAGGAGGCGGGGGAAGTCGTCGGGAGTGAGCTGGAGGATGTCCAAGCAGGCGGTGGAGAAGGTCAACAGGTCGGTGTCGGCCAGATCTTCATCAAAGATTTGATGGCCAATGAGGTCTCCGACCTGGACGGCGGCGGTCAACAGCTCATAGGGCGGCGCAACTTCAGGTTGGTGGTGGAGGCGAACGGCCGCGACGATCTCCGGCGGTAAATTCCAGCGCTGCATCAGCTCGCCGCCCAGTTCGGCATGGTCCGTCATGAAGACGGAAAGTTCCAGTTCGCTCAGCAAGATGCCTTCATCTCTTGCCCTTTGGATGAGGGCGGCATAACGCTCGCGTTCGACAGAGGCGAGGACGAGCTTGCCAATATCGTGGAGCAAGCCGGCGGTGAAAGCCACGGCGCGGGGCTGGCCGGCTTCATCGGCCGCCACACCAGCCGAGACGGCGGCGGCGACGGAATGACGCCAAAATTCATCCGCGTTCAACCCCTTTTCCACACCCTCCATTGCTTTTGACCTGGCGCCAAAGAGAGAGACGACCAGACAATAAACCTGATAGAATCCCACCCTGGAAACGGCTTCGAAGACGTCGCCCGGGGGCTGCTCGCCGGCGAAGCGGGCGCTGTTGCAGGTGCGGAGAATCTGGGCGGTCAAGGAAGGCTCGTAACTGATGAGTTGCACAACGTGGTCAACATCGCGGTCGGCTTCGCGGAAAAGCGTGAGCAGTTCAGTCGCGAGCATCGGGGCGGGAGGCAAACTGGTGAGGCCATCCAGGTAGCGTTTGGCTGGATTCAAGATCCGCAGGCGCTCCTGGCGGATTTTTTCCGTCAGGACAGCCTGGTAGTCTGTGCTCGGTTTGGCGAAGTTCATGGGAACGAATGGCCGGATTCTTTCGAGTAGGAAGTGGCGGCGTCAGCCGTTCAAAATCCTCGTTCAAACGCAACCCTCCCGCCGTGATTGACTGCAACGTTCATGTTGGCCGCCTTTTCCGCGATAAAATTGTCCACCGGGCCATTTTAATCATGGCCTCGGGTACTCATCGGATTCCGGGAGAGAAACTTTAATCTGGCGGGCTGGGCGGCGTTGCGATGGAAGCGGGATTGGCAAGATGCGGCTTGAACTGGAGCGGGGAGAGTTTTACAACTACGGGCCAAATTCCAACACAATCCACTTATGGCCACGAGCAAATCCATTCAGAATGCTTACAAATCCGCCCGCGCAGTTTACGCCGAATTGGGGGTTGACGCGGAAGCCGCCCTGCGGCGGTTGCGCAAGGTCGCCATTTCGCTGCACTGCTGGCAGGGCGACGACGTGGGGGGTTATGAGAACACGGGGGAGGAACTGGGCGGCGGGCTGGCGGTGACGGGCAATTATCCGGGCAAGGCGCGCACGCCGGAGGAATTGCGCGGGGACCTGGAGAAGACGTATTCGCTGATTCCCGGCCGGCACCGGCTGGCGCTGCACGCCATCTACGCGGAAACGGGAGGGCGGCGGGTGGCGCGCAATGAAATTAGACCGGCGCATTTTCGGAATTGGATGGATTGGGCCAAAGCCAACGGGCTGGGGCTGGATTTCAATCCGACTTGCTTTTCGCATCCGAAGGCGGCGGACGGGCTGACGCTGGCGCACCCGGACAAGGGCATCCGGGAGTTTTGGATCGAGCACTGCATCGCGTCGCGCCAGATCGGGGCGGCGATGGGCCGGGCGCAGGGAAATCCGTGCGTGACGAATCTGTGGATCCCGGACGGATACAAGGATACGCCGGTGGACCGCAAAGGGCCGCGGCAACGGCTGGCGGAATCGTTGGGCGCGATTTTTGCGCCGGCGATCAGCCGCAAACACAATCTGGATTCGTTGGAACCTAAGCTTTTCGGGCTGGGATCGGAAAGTTATGTGGTTGGCTCGGCGGAGTTTTATTACGGGTACGCCATCCGCAACCAGAAGCTGCTGTGCCTGGACACGGGCCACTTTCATCCGACGGAGAGCCTCGCGGACAAGATCTCGGCCGTGCTGGAATCGCTGGAGGAGATTCTATTCCACGTCAGCCGGGGCGTGCGGTGGGACAGCGACCACGTGGTGATACTTTCCGATGAACTGCAGATGATGGCGCAGGAGATGGTGCGGGGAAATTATCTGGAGCGCATCCACATCGGGCTGGATTATTTTGACGCGAGCATCAACCGGGTGGCGGCGTATGTGATCGGGGCGCGGAGCGTGCTCAAGGCGCTTTTGATCGCGATGCTGGAACCGATCGCGCGGCTGCGCCAGGCGGAACGGGAGAAGGATTTCACGGCGCGGCTGGCGCTGCTGGAAGCGGGCAAGACGCTGCCGCACGGGGCGGTGTGGGATTATTACTGCGAGCAAAGCGGCGTGCCGGCCGAAGGGGCGTGGCTGCGGGAGGTCAAGCAATACGAGCGGGAGGTGCAGTCGCGGCGGTGAGGGGGAAATGCAGAATGCAGCATGCAGCATGCAAAATGAAGGCCAGCGTCAGGGCGCGACGGAGTCTCGCCCTGCGGGAAGAGCGGGGAGGCGAGGGGAAATCAGCCGGCGGATGTGATTATTTGGGCGGATCAATGGAAACCAGTTCCATCTCGAACACCAGGGTGGCATTGGGCGGGATGGCGCCGGGGTGCCCCTCGGCGTGGTAGGCGAGGCCGGGCGGGATGAAGACTTTCCATTTGGAACCGACGGGCATGATTTTCAAGATCTCGATCCACCCGTCAATAACGCCTCCTTCGAGACTGCAAGGAAAGGAATCGCCGGGACGGGTCGCGTCGAACTGCTTGCCGTCCAGAAACGTTCCCCGATAACTCACCCTGACGTGATCGGTGGGTTTGGGGATGGCGCCTTTGCCGGCGGTGATGATCTTGTATTGCAGGCCGTTGGTCAGGGTGATGACGCCGGGAGCGGATTTGTTTTTGGCCAGGAAATCCGTGCCTTCCTTGAGGTTGTCCTTGAGCATTTCCTCCTTGTAAGTGGCTTCCTGTTCCTTGCGCTTGGCCTCCTGGTCGGCCTGCACCTTGGCCGAAAGCGCCTGCAAAATCGTGTTCATTTCGGCGGGGGTGAGCGCGGTCGTGTTGCCGGCCAGAACATCTTTCAATCCCTTGGTCAATGCGTCGAGATCCACTTCCATCCCGATGCTTTTGACGGCGTTGCCGTAATAAGCTCCCATGGCATAGCTCGTTTTCGCCTTGTCTGTTTTCAGCGAGCCGTCGTCGGCCAGGGCCTTTTGCGCTGCGCTGCCCGCCTGGAGGGCCAGACCACAGAGAACCAATTTAACCAACATGTTTTTTTTCATTTCCAATTTAACTTTCTGACTCGCATGCAGCGGCCGAGTCACGCCGCATCGCCGGCGCCAATGCGCGGGCGGGAAAAGTAGCATGGATGCGGAAAGGGAGCAAGCGCGGCCTGGCGGCGGGGTGGATTTCGATTTTTTCGGGCAAGGCGTGTTGGTGGAATGACGCTTTAGGATTTCTGACATCTCGATTGCGAGTTGGTCGTTGAGAATTTGTCATTGGTCATTGGAAGACGATTGGGCGATGCCTCGCTTGGAAGATGGCGGGGAGGGAGGCGTCACCAGGAGGCGACTATTTCTTCTTGATGGGTTGCCAGGTTCTTGCGTTTCTCGGTGAATTTGCCGTCGGGGGCGCGCTCCAGCTTGAGGAGGAAACGGGCGTTTAATTCCTGGGCGCGCTTGAATTGTTTGTCCGGCTTGGCGGGAGTCATTGGATAATCCACGGCGCGGCCCTGATCGCGCCAATGCTGGACGCGGCGCAGGGAATCCTCGCGCAGGGACTCGTCTTCGATGGCATAGAAGAACTCGATGGGGGCGTCGAATTTGGGGAGCAAACCGCGGGTCTTGAGCAATTCCAGCAGAACGACATCGCCCATGCCGAAGCCCAGGGCGGGCAGGTCCACCTTGCCGGCGCTGATGAGGCTGATGAGGTTGTCGTAGCGGCCGCCGCCGGCGATGGCGCGGAATTCGCCCTTTTTGTCGAAGGCCTCGAAGACGACGCCGGTGTAGTAGGCGAGGCCGCGGATGACGTGATAATCAAATTTGACAAACTCCCCCAGGCCGCGGGCGCGGAGATTGTTGACAATGAATTCCAGGTCGGCGGCGGGGCTTCCCTGGGCGATGAACTGTTGGATGTCCGCCAGCTTGAATCCAAGCGCGGCGGCGGCGCGTTCGTTTTCCTCCGGTGAATTGCGCTCCAGTTTGTCAATGACCTGGTAGAACGAAGCGGCCTTTGCGGTGTCGGCGCAACGCGCCTCGAAGAACTGCTGCCAGGCGTGGCGGCTGCTGAGGCGGATGACAAAGTCTTCGGCGGTCAAACCGCAGGCGCGCAGGGAGTCAATAAGAAGGGCCAGGAGTTCGGACTCCGCGGCCGGGCCGGATTCGCCGATGATGTCGGCGTTGAATTGGAAATGTTCGCGGAGGCGCCCTTTTTGCTGGCGTTCGTAGCGGAAGAGTTGCGGGATGGCGAACCACTTGATGGGCTTTTTGTAATGGCGCTGGTGGGCGGCGGCCATGCGCGCGAGGGTGGGCGTCATTTCGGGCCGGAGGGCGACGGGGCGGCCGCCCTTGTCAATAAAGTTGTAGAGCTGGCCGACGATTTCGTCGCCGCTTTTGAGGGTGAAGAGGTCGAGCGGTTCCAGGGGCGGCCCGTCATATTCGCGGAAGCCGTAGCGGCGGGCGGTGGCGCGCCAGCGGTCGAAAACATACTGGCGGGCGTCCGCGCTCCAAAGGTCGGGGTGCGGCACCGGTTCCGGGTAAAAATCGCGAAATCCAGGCAAACGTTCCATACGTGAGGGGTATAAAGAGCCACAAAAGCGGGCGGATGAGAAACAAAATCGAGGGGTGAAAAAAGGCGGGGGAGATGTCAGGGGAATGATGGTCAAGGGAATGGGAAGCAGCGCGCGCCGCCGCCGAGACGCGGACGGATGCGGCAGGGACGGTCTCGGTCCCCAAGAGGCGGCGAAGATCGAGGTGGATTGTGACTTTTTGTGTGTCGTTTTGGCGAAGTAATGGTCTGAGGTTTCGGACATCTCGATTGAGATTTGGTCATTGAGGATTTGCGATTGGTCATTGGAGGATGTTTGGCGGAAGCCTCGCCTGGGACGCGGCGGTCACGGGAGTGACCGCCCTACCTTTTGGGAGGGACGCACTGGGATCAAGATGAAGATCAGGAGGGGAGTTTTATTCGGCGCTGACTTTGTAGATGTAGTTGGGGGGGTGCATGTCAATTATATTGGGGTAGATGCCCTTGACGCGGGCGGGGTTGAAATAGGTGAAGCCGGCGTAGAAAAAGATGGGGACAATGGGGAGTTCGTCGCGGACGAGGATGGTTTCGGCCTGCTGGAAAAGGGCGGCGCGCGCGGCGGGGTCGGTCTGCTGATTGGCCTGGCGCACGAGGGAGTCGTAGCGGGCGTTTTTCCAGCCGGTTTCATTGTTGCCGTTGTTGCTGCTGAACAAATCGAGGAAGGTGTTGGGATCGTTGTAATCGCCGATCCAACTGGCGCGGGCCAGATCGAAATCCAGGCGGGTTTGGGCGTCGCGATAGACTTTTTTCTCCATTTGCGCCAGGTCGGCG
>JBEKUQ010000069.1:0-7745 GCA_049514835.1 Verrucomicrobiota bacterium
CAATCAGCCAATACGCAAAGCCGAGCCAGTGGAAAAGCTCGACCTCACCCCGGCCCTCTCCTCCAGGAGAGGGAGAATCGTCCGCCGTCTGACTGAAAACCCGCGACTGCCTTGGCTGGACGACCAGCCGTCAACCCGTGACCGCCGATGGGTGTTCCTTCTCCCAGGGGGAGAAGGTCAGGATGAGGGCGAGCCACGAAGAGTTTTGTCTCACACGCCGGGCCCAAATGCCCAAATCCCGCGGTTGACAATCGGGGCGCTTGCGCTACCGTTGTCCGCTCTGAGGATTAAATCGAGTAACCAATATGCCGAATACAAAATCAGCCGGACGCCGCATGCGCAACAGCGCGCGCAAGCAACTGCAAAATCACAGCACGAAAACCCGCTTGCACAATTTGGAGAAGTCCTTCGTGGAACTGCTCGGCGCCGGGAAAAAGGACGAAGCGGCCGCCGCCTTGCGCCTCCTCAGTTCCGCTTTTGACAAGGCCGTGAAAACCGGGGTCGTCAACCGCCCCATGGCCAATCGCAAAAAATCCCGCCTCAGCCTGCGCCTCAACGCCGCCAAGCCCGCCTGACCCCGTTTCACGGCTTGCTCCCGGGAAAACTAGCGCCCGCCGCCGGCGCGGCCGGCTGCTTTTCCGGCGGCGGAAGATCGCTGTCCGAAATCACCCGCGCGCCCCCGGCCACCGCCACTCCCCCGTCCGCGTCATTGCGCAGGAACGGGCGCTGATCGGTGTATTTATAAGTATGCCGTTCCAGGATCTGGCCGAGCGTGTCAATCACGCAGTAAGTGAACGACTTCGCGTCCGTCTGATGCAAGACGTGCAAATCGTTGAACCGATCCAGCTTGACGTCCGGGTCGCTGTAGCCGAAATAGAGTCCCAGCGGAACCAGCCGCAGCGTCCGGCTGCCGCTCGCATCGGTCAGCCGCACATAAAGCTTCATGCCCGCCATGACATCGGACTTTTCCAATCTGTATCTTCGAATCTCCGGCGGCTGATTGGCCCGGGTTTGCAGCAACGGAACCCCGACCTCCAGATCCGGGATGCTGGCCAACTGGATGCCTTTGACAATAGTAAAGGTGGTCTCCTCCGCCGCAACCTCCTGCTGCCATTCCGGCAACTTGATCGTCGCCTTGACCGTGTAGCGGCCCGGCTGGCGGAGATCAAAATAGGGGGTCAGATTGAATTCGCGCGACGCCGTCTCTCCCGCCGGCACGGTGGCTTCCCCCTCCACATAAACATGGTTGGTCCCGGTTTGCATCACCACCGAGTTTCTCTCCCCCAGCACGGTGAACGTCAGCCAATCGCTCGTCGTGCCCAGTTTGAGGTCCCGGCCGGAGCGATTTTCAATGGCCAGCTTCAAGTGCATTTTTTCATCCGGCAGCAATTGATTGTTCTCCAGGCTCAAGGCCGCCGACACCGCGACCCCCTGGGCCTGGGCCAGCGGAAGAAAACCCAGGAGAAGCGCCCACACAACAACAATCCTTTTCATGCCAACCACCTTAATGCCTTCCGCCATCCCCGGCAAGCCGCAAAAACCGCGCTTAATAATTGGCCAGCGGCATCCCCGCCATCGCTTCCAGCACCCGGATGGGCGCCCGCTCCGGCCGCACCAGCACCCGCAAGGGCACGGTGAACCCCTGCTCCAGCGTGCCGCCGGCGGACAGCTCGGCGTGCGGCACGGCATCCGTCAAACATATCCAACTGGATCCGGGCGGAAATTCCAGCCGGATTTTCCGGCTCTTCTCCTGCCAGTCCTGTTCCTCCTTCAAATGCCGCTCGAACCTGACCATGAACCGGTCGTAAGCCGACAAATCCACGGCCTTCATCCCCAGCATCATCTTCAATTCCCGCGCCAGCGGATGGGTGCGCGGGCTGCCTTTGGCCGCGAGCCGGCTCAGTCCCGCCGCTTCCGCGAACCGTTGGGCCAGCGCCTCAAAGCTCTCCGCCACCGCCCAAAGCACGGGTTCCTCCAAGTGGATGTTGGTAAAGCATCGCAGCAGCCGCCGGCCCCGCGTCGGCCGGGTGGAATAAGCGTCCACGTGCAGCAGATCGTTGCGCTCCCCGGGCCGCGGGGCGCCTGCTTTGTCCGGCCTCAGCCGCAGGCACGCATGATCCAGCGTCCAATCCATCGCATAGGGCGCCAACAGCCAGCCGACCGAGCGGGTGACTTCCGACGAATAATGCCGGAGGATGCCATGCGCGTGCCGGCCGGCGCTCTTGGATGCGACCGTCCCCGCCAGCGGCCCTTCCAGCGGATGATAGGAAACGCGGCTCTCCTTCCGGGAGCCGGCCTTCCGCAATGTCAACAAGAATTCCTGGTCTCCTTTGGCCAGATCAAAAGGGCTGCGCTCGAAGTAGAGAATGCGCCCCTCCTCCAGCTCCTCGCAGCATTGGCGGGCGCGCGTCAGCGCCTGCCCCGCATCGGTCCAGCCTTCCGGGTGCCGATAATCGTCCACCCGTCTCAGCACGTCCGCCGTTGCCGGGCGCGGTGCGGCGCTGCCCGGTGGGTCTTGGTGCGTCGTGCTCATAAATGCGGGCTGGCGGTCTGAGGTTCTGAATTGGGCGAAATCTGCGCTCTCCCCGCCTCGTTGTCAAGTGCTCCCAAAGCCCGCCCCGGCGGTGAAAATTCAACCCGACATTATTTTGCATTCTGCCTTTTCCATTCTCCCGCCGGCGTTCTACACTGCTGGACCTTATGACAATCCAAGTGGCTGTTCTCTGCGACGCGGCAACCGACTACAACAGCAAGCTCAATTTGCTGGGGACCTTCGACACCATCCTTGCCGCCCAACTGCCCGCCCAGCACCCGCAATGCTCCGTCGCCCTCCGCATTGCCTTCGACCGCGTCGAAGAAGGCCAGCACCAGTTGTCCATGAATTTCGTGGACGAGGACGGCCAGCCCATCATGCCGGCCATGAACGTTCCTGTCGAAATCGTTTTCCCATCCGACGCCACTTTCATGTCCCGGAATTTCGTCGTCAACATCCAGCAGTTGAAGTTCGACAAGGCCGGACTTTACTCCATAGACCTGTCCATGGATGGACGCTCCTTGTCGAGCATCCCGCTCGCGGTCAAAATGATGGAGGGAAAAAATTCCGGCCCATCCATGCCGCTGTAACACCAGCCCAGGCCCGCCGGGATGACAAGACCCTACGGTCCGGCTTTCAGCGACGGCAGAGCCGTGCCCGCCAGTTCCCCCCCCTCTTCATGTGCATTTTAGTTTTGCATTCCCCGCCGGCATTCTGCACTCCTTCCTATGTGCCACAAACCAACATGACGCGCCTGTTGGAACGCAGCCTCGAAAAAAAACGGCTGGCCCACGCCTACCTCTTTTCCGGCGATGCCCTGGACGAATTGGAAATCATGGCGCGAACCCTGGCCAAGGCCCTCAACTGCTCCTCCGCGCGCGCCGCCGGCAAACCGTCCCTTCATTCCTGCGGCCAGTGCGACTCCTGCCGCCGGATCGAACGCGACGCCCATCCCGATGTCCTCTGGGTGCGCCCGGAATCCAAATCCCGGGTCATCACCATTGACCAGATGCGCGGCTTGATGCACTCGATCCACTTGAAACCGACCGTCGCGAGATTCAAAGTCGGCGTGGTCGTGGCGGCCGACCGGCTCAACCCGCAGGCCGGCAACGCGTTCCTGAAAACCCTGGAGGAGCCGCCCGCCGATTCCATTCTCGTCCTCCTCACCACCGAGCCGCAACGCATTTTGGAAACCGTTCTTTCCCGCTGTCTTCGCCTCAGCTTCGGCGGCGAAGGGGCGGAGATGCATGCCAGGCAAGCGGCCTGGCTGGCCGGATTCAGCCAATTGGCGGCGCGCCCCGGCCGCGGCTTGATGGCGCGTTACCAATTGCTTGGGCTGATCTCTTCCCGGTTGGCCGCCCAAAAGGCCGACATCGAAAAATCGCTCGGCGCCCGCTCGCCCCTGGAGCAATACGATGAACTGGATCCCGAAACCCGTGAAAAGCTGGAAGACGAACTGGCCGCCGCCATCGAATCCGAATACCGCCACCAGCGCGCCGATGTGCTTGGGGCGTTGCACTGGTGGTTGCGCGATGTCTGGCTTGAGACCTTTCACGCCGGCGCGGCCATGTTGTGTTTTCCCGATCTCAAGGCCGCGGCCGCCACCGTGGCCGCGCGCATTTCGTCTGCCGAGGCCATGCGGAACCTGGAAGAAGTGGACCTTCTCCAACGCCAGCTCAACTCCAACGTGCAGGAGGCCCTCGCCTTGGAAGTCGCCTTGCTCAAGCTCAAATTGTGATCTTAACATGGTAACGCATCTTGTCAGACCTTCACTCCATCGCTTCACGGCTTCATCCGCCCCCTAGCCCATGAGGCCGACGCCGGCATCCAAAACATCGAAGCCATTCACGACGCCGGACGACGCCGCCCAACCGCTCCTGTTCATGGTGCTGGCCGGATTATTCTTCTTCATTGCCGTGGTCAAACTCGGCATTCCAGTCGTCCTCGATTACGAGGTGTCGCCGCCAAACGGTTTGCTGGATGCCATTTTTGGCTATTCCACCTATTCTTGGCAGGTGAAATGGGGTTATCTGCTGATGATCCCGGTGCTGGTGGCCGGGCTGCTCGCCATCCGCTGGAAACCGTTGCCCGGAAAACGGCCCTGGCTTCTGCTCCTGCCCTTGGTTTGGCTCGGCTGGGAATTCGTTTCGGCCGCCGCCAACCACTTTCCCAATCCGGCCGATCCGGTGCTCGCACATTTCTCCGCCTGCGTCGCATTCTTCTATTTGGGGTTCTTCGCCTTGCGCGGTGTGCGCAATCCCTGGCCGATCTGGGCCGGTCTGGGTCTGGCCCTTTGCTGGGTTTTGCATATCGCCATGACCCAGCACTTCGGCGGCTTGGAGGCAACCCGGAAAATGGCTTTGGAAGGCAATGGAAGCGATCGAACTTCACCGATGCTCCACGACCCGGCCTTTATCAACAAGCTCAGTGGCTTGCGCGTCTTCGGCTCCTTCATGTATCCCAACGGCCTGGCTGCGGGACTGCTCCTGCTGCTGCCCTTCACCTTGGTCTTCCTGTGGAAGCTTGCGCCCAAGGTCCGGCTCGAAATCCGGGTTTTGTTCGTCGCCATTTTCGGCGGGTGCGGACTAGCCTGTTTGTATTGGTCCGGCTCCAAGGCGGCGTGGCTGTTCATGGTGTTTTTGGGTGTCCTGGCCATAGGGCATTCGCCTTTGAAAATGGCTTGGAAGCGGACCTTGATCTACGGCCTGATCGCCCTTGGTCTCATCGGTTTCACGATCAAATATGTGGATTCTGCTTCGCGCGGCAAGAAGAGCATGGAGGCACGGTTAGTTTATTGGCAGGCCGCGTTACAAATCACCCGGCAACATCCAATCATCGGCACAGGACCGGGCACTTTTGGTTCTTCTTTCAAGCCAATCCGGCCTGCGAAGGCGGAATGGGCGGCACTCGCCCACAACGATTTTTTGGAGCAGGCCTCAGATTCCGGGATTATTGGTTTTTTGGCCTTTTCAGGCCTTGTTGTGGGGTCAATTGCGTATGCTTATCGTTATAGATTAGCCAAAAAAGGCGAATTCTATATGGTCAGATTTGCCGTCTGGCTCGGTTTGTTGGGGCTGTTTTTGCACTCAGGGATGGAGTTCAACCTGTATTATCCGGCACTCGCGTGGCCCTCGTTTTTCCTTTTGGGATGGCTTTGGGGTTTGCCTGAGGAGTGATAGAATTGCTGGCCTCAACGTATGAACCAGCTTGGTGCATGGCTTTCTGGATTTAAGGAGAACTGACAAGGCCAACCAGCCTGATTCTCATCATCACAATCAATTACGGTTCTTATGAAGGTTATCGTTATAGCACTTTGTTATGCGGCTTATATTGGCTTAAAACCGCCTTTTTTCCCGTTTTTGCCGCTTTTTTTCTCGCTGCGGCCCATTTCTATTGCTTTTAATCCTTGACGGCTGGTTTTCGGCCGTCTATCCTTCGCGGCAATTCATGTTCAAAGCAGAGACGTAACCCGGCTGCTGCTTTTTGCTTCAATGCGTAAAAACGAAACAAGCACTTTTGAGAATGTCCGGCTTCAAAAGGAGGATGCATGGATTTAAAAGACATCAAGGCGATCATAGACCTGATGAGGAAGAACAACCTCACCGAGTTCGAACTGGAACGTCAGGAATATAAAATCAAACTCAAGCGAGGTGGCGGCAACCAACAGGTCTCCGACGAACCCGGTTACTACCCAGTTGCCCCAATCCCGCCCGCCCCGGCTCCACTTCCCGCCCCGGCGGCGGCGACAGTGGCCCCACCCGCGCCAGCGGCGGCAGCCACCCCTTCGCCGGAAATCGAGTCTCCCATGATCGGCACTTTTTACCGGGCTCCTTCGCCGGAATCCCAACCCTATGTCGAAGTGGGGAGCGAGGTGAACCCGGAAACCATCGTGTGCCTGATCGAGGCGATGAAGGTGATGAATGAGATCAAAGCCGAGGTCAAAGGGGTCGTCACCGCTATTCTGGTGGAAAACGCCAAGCCGGTCGAATTCGGCCAGCCGCTCTTCCGCATCCGTCCGACCTAGCCCCGGGTTGACGCCCGGACGCTTTTCCAATCATGTTTGAAAAAGTCCTCATTGCCAACCGCGGGGAGATAGCGGTCCGCATTATTCGGGCCTGCAAGGAGATGAACATCCGCACCGTGGCGGTATATTCCAAGGTGGACATGGATTCCATGCATGTCCAAATGGCCGATGAAGCCATCTGCGTCGGTCCGGGGCCGAGCGCAGAAAGTTACCTCAAGATTGACCGGATTATTTGCGCGGCGGAGATAGCCGACGTGGATGCCATCCATCCGGGTTACGGCTTTTTGTCCGAAAACGCCCATTTCGCGGATATTTGCGAAAACTGCAACATCCGGTTTATCGGCCCCAATTCCCGCGCGATGAACGCCCTGGAAGACAAGGCCGCCAGCCGCGCGCTGGCCAGAAAAGCCGGCGTGCAGACCCCGCCCGGCTCGGAAGGGGCGGTGGAAAACGAACAGGACGCCCTGGCGGTGGCCAAACGCATCGGCTACCCCATCATGATCAAAGCGATTGCCGGCGGGGGTGGCCGTGGCATGAGGGCCGCCCATAATGACGGCTCGCTGGTCAAAGGTTATCACACCGCCCGCAGCGAGGCGGAGAAAGCGTTTGGAAAGTCTGGCGTTTATATCGAAAAATTCATCGAGAACTCCCACCACATCGAATTTCAAATTTTCGGCGACAACAAGGGCAACTACATCCATCTGGGCGAACGGGATTGTTCCATCCAGCGCCGCAATCAAAAGCTGGTCGAGGAAACCCCCTCCCCGCTCCTGGAAACCAAATTCAAGGACCTGCGCAAGAAGATGGGCAAGGCCGCGGTGCGCATCGCCGAAGTGGCGCAATACACCAATGCCGGCACGGTGGAGTTTCTGGTGGATGAAGAAGGCCGCTACTACTTCCTGGAGGTCAACAAACGCATCCAGGTGGAACATCCCATCACCGAGGAGGTCACCGGACTGGACCTGGTAAAGATGCAGATCGCCATCGCCATGGGGGAGCCGTTGCGCGTCAAGCAGGGGGACGTTCACTTCAAGGGTCACGCCATCGAATGCCGGATCAACGCCGAAGACCCCTTCGATGATTTCCGGCCCTGTCCGGGCCGCGTGTCCATGTACTACGCGCCCGGTGGACGCGGCTGCCGCGTGGACAGCCACGTCTATGCCGGTTACGCCATCCCGCCCCACTATG
>JBEKUQ010000070.1:0-7737 GCA_049514835.1 Verrucomicrobiota bacterium
ATTGTGCCGTCGCCCATTCTGTTTGGTCCCAACAGGTTGGGAACCAATTTTCTGGTGTCCATCCAAAGCGAACTGGGACAGACCTATACGCTCCAATACGAGAACGCGCTCGGTTCCGGTTGGCAAAGCCTGCCGCCGATTACCGGCAACGGCAACCTCATCATTGTGACCAATGGCGCCGTGGGCGTCACCCAACGATTTTACCGGCTCGTCCAGCAGTGACCGTAGGAACCAGTAATGAACAAGAAAGAGAAAGGGGTCACCCATAGTTTGGTTCGTTTCTTGCTCGCAGGGTAATTGGATGCAACATAAGGGCGAGGGAGCCGCTTGACGATTGGGTTGCGCCCGTCTTTAATGTCTCCATGCGAAATCCCATCGGAATCCTTTGTTGCGCCGTGCTGGTCGCCGGTTGCGCCAGCCACAAACCCACGGGCCCCAAATCCGAGCCGCCAAAAGCCGCCGCCAGCAAGCCGGTGCTGACGCCTGATTTCCGGCCCGTCGGCAAAGTGGCGAGCGTCAACCTCGACGGGCGGTTTGTCATCCTCAGTTTTTCCCCCGGCCAGGTGCCCAAGGCGGAGCAACGTCTGAATATCTACCACAACGGCCTGAAAGTGGCGGAAGTCAAGGTGGACGGCAATCACCAGAACGACATGGATACGGCGGCCGACATTGTGCAGGGCGAGGTTCAGGTGGGGGACGAGGCCCGGCAGAATTAGGCGCTTTTACCCGGCCAACTGTTTGCGGATGGCCTGAAGTTCGCGGCGCCGGCTCGCGCTGGTTTCCGGGTATTCCATCTTCAAGTCCTTCAATGTTTTCAGCAGCACTTGGGAAAGGATCAGGCGCGCGTTTTCCTTGTCATCGGCCGGGACCACGTACCACGGCGCGATTTTGCTGCTGGTCGCCCCCAGACAGACCTCGTAGGCCTTGGTGTAGTCCTTCCAGTACTGGCGTTCGGCAAGGTCGGCCTGGCTGAACTTCCAATTCCTGTCCGGATCGTCTATGCGCAGCAAAAAGCGCCGGCGCTGCTCCTTCTTGGAAATATGCAGGAAGAATTTGACGATGCGGGTGCCGTTGCGGTGGAGATGCTCCTCCAGGTCGCGAATGGAGCGAAACCGCCCCTCCCAGATTTGCTTGTCCTCCAGCGCCTCGTCGGGAAGATTCTGCGCCCGGAGGATTTCCGGATGCACCCGCACGACCAGCACCTCCTCATAATAAGAACGGTTGAAGATGCCGATTTTGCCGCGTTCGGGCAGGCAACGGCTGGTGCGCCAGAGGAAATCGTGGGCCAGCTCCTCCGCGTCGGGTTTCTTGAAACTGAACACTTCGCAACCCTGGGGATTGATGCCCGACAGGATGTGTTTGATGGCGCCGTCCTTGCCCGCGGCATCCATGGCCTGGAGCACGACCAGTAGGGCGTGGCGGCCGGAAGCGTAAAGAAGATTTTGCAGCCGGGCCATTTCGCCGATGTGTTCGGCCAGCGTCTCCTCGTAATCCTTTTTGGACTTGTAAAAGGGTTTGATCCGGGTGGTCCGGCCTTTGAGTTTGACGCGCGAGCCGGGCGGAACGCGAAAGGCCTTGGTGGCAATGTGCATGGCCTTCTCTTACCCCTTGGCCCGCGCGGCCGCAATCTCTTTTGACTGGCGGCCAGCCCGTCCGGAGGGCTACTCTGGGTTTTCTGGATAAGCCCATGATTGTCAACAAATACAAATTGGTGGCCGCTCCGCGGGACGAAATCGAGGAGCAGGTCAACACCCTCATCGAGGCCGGCTGGCAGCCCTTCGGCGCCCCTTTTGTTTTGCCGGAAAAGGACGACGACCTGACGTTGCAGGAAAACATGATTTATCAGGCGATGGTCCGCCCGGCCCAGGGCAAGGCCGCGTAGTTCCATTCCCGCCAGGGCGCGGGAGAATGCCGCGGCGCGCCACAAAAACCTTGCGCCGGCAAAGTCCGCCCGGCAACATCCGCGGCGTGATCACCACTAGCTCCTCCAATGCGTCCGGCGACGGGTTATCCCGCCGCAAGTTCATATTTATGTCCGCCGTCGCGGCCGGCGGGCTGGCGGCGGGCGGGTGCGCCTCGCCCCGGCCCCGCCCCCGCGTTCTTTCGGCCAATGAGAAACTCAACATCGCCATCGTCGGCTACGGCGGCAAGGGCGACAGCGACGCCTCCTGCTGCTCCGATGAGAACATCGTGGCGCTTTGCGATGCCGATGAGAAGATCGGCCCGGGCGTCCGTCAGCGCTACCCCAAGGCCAAGTATTACCAGGACTTCCGGGAAATGCTGGACAAGGAGAAATCCATTGACGCCCTCAACATTGCCACGCCCGACCATTTGCATGCTTATATCGCGGCCATGGCGATGAACATGGGCAAACACGTCTATGTGCAGAAGCCGCTGACCCACTCTGTCTATGAGGCCCGGCTGCTGCGCAAACTGGCGGCGCGGAACAAGGTGGCCACCCAGATGGGCAACCAGGGCAGCGCCGAGAACGGCCTGCGCCGCGCCGTGGAAGTCATTCAAGCCGGCCTCATCGGCCAGGTCCATGATGTCCACGTCTGGACCAACCGTCCCATCTGGCCGCAGGGCCTGGAGCGGCCTGCAGGCTCCGACCCGGTGCCCAACGGCTTGGACTGGGACTTGTGGCTCGGCCCCGCGCCGGTGCGGCCCTTCAAGGGCAACGGAACCTATCATCCCTTCAACTGGCGCGGATGGATTGACTTCGGCACGGGGGCCCTGGGCGACATGGCCTGCCACACGTGCAACCTCCCGTTCCGCGCCCTCAAACTCGGCTACCCGACCGAAGTCGAAGCCGAAACGGTGGATCTCACTAAAGACTGCTACCCGATCCAATCCAGGATTCGTTTCCAGTTTCCGGCCCGGGAGGGCCTGGCGCCGGTGACTTTCCGCTGGTACGACGGCGGCAAGCGCCGGGGACCGTCTTCGCATGACGGGAGCAACAAACCTCCTGCGGAAGTCACGGCGGACATCTTGACCATCCGTCCCACCATCCCCGTCAGCGGCTGTTTGATCGTGGGCGACAAGGGCCAAATCTTTTCGCCCGACGATTACGGGACCACCTTCGACCTGAAGTTGAGGGACGATAAGGAGTTCAGCCCTGGAGCCAACCACCCGGCCGTGAAGGCCATCCCGCAAACCATCCCGCGCAACGAATTCATGTCAAGCGGAAGAAGAGGCAGCAGCGACGATGCGCAACACAAGGAGTGGATCGTCGCCTGCAAAGGGGGCCGGCCGGCCTATTCCAATTTCGACATTGCGGCTTACCTCACCGAGATCATGCTGCTGGGTTGCGTGGCCATGCGGGCGGGCAAGAAACTTGAATGGGACGGGCCGAACATGCGCGCCAAGAACGCCCCGGAGGCCTCCCCATTTGTCCATCCCTCCTTCCGCAAAGGATGGCAGCTTTGACACATCAAAAAAACACCAAGAATAGATTATGCTTCCATTGACCAGACGCCAATTCATCGGCGCCGCCACCGTTGGCGCGGCCGCCCTCGTGGCCGGACCCTCCGCCCTCGGCGCGGCGCGCAAGAAATTGCCCATCGGGGTCCAGCTCTACTCCGTGCGCAATGACTTTCAAAAAGACATCCCCGGCGTGCTCGCCGGGATCAAGAAGATCGGCTATGAGGGAGTTGAATTCGCCGGTTACTTCTCCTACGCCAACAATGCCGCCGGCTTGCGAAAGCTGTTGGACGACAACGGCCTCAAGACCTGCGGCACCCACGTCCAGGGCGGCCTGCCCGCCCTGCAAGGGGACGGCTTCGCGCGCGAGACCGAATTCAACAAGATCCTTGGCAACGACAAACTCATCATCGCCAGCGGCAACGCCAGGACGATGGACGATTGGACCCGGTTTGCCGACGGCTTCAGCGCCATCGCCGAAAAACTCAAGCCGCTCCAGATGCGCATCGGCTATCACAACCACACCGGAGAGTTTAACCCCATTGACGGCCAGATTCCCGAATACATTTTCTTTGACAAGGCCGGCCCCGACGTGTTCGTCCAGCTCGACATCGGCCACTGCGCCCACGGCGGCGGCGACCCCGTCGCTGTCATTAAGAAATACAGCGACCGCCTTGTCAGCGTGCATGTCAAGGACTGGGTGCCGGCCACGGGCGGCGACATTGTGGGCGAGGGCATCGTCAATTGGGACGACGTGCTCGCGGCCTGCGCCGGCGCCCCGAACCTGCAATGGTACACTATCGAGGAGGAAAGCGGCAAGTTCCCCGGCTTGGACGGAATTGACAGGGACTACGAGAACTTCAGCAAATTGCTCGCATCGTAAATTCTGGCCAGAACACCGGAGTGATTTCCAATCATCGGCCAACCCCTTGGCGAAAGGATTGGCTGTGGGGCGTGTTATTGCTCGCCGCCACCCTCCTGGCCTATCAACGGTGGTGTTGCAGCCAGTACTCGCGGAAGGAACGCAGCCGGGGAAGCGATTCGCGGTCTTTTTGCCGGTTCGTCGCCGCCTTGCTCGCAATGATGTCGTCAATGTGGCAGACGGGGAAACCTTCCACATCCACCCGGCGTTTCCACGCGTCCTCAAATCGCTCAATCCCGTCCGGCGCGAAGATCAAATCCAAATCAAAAGGGCCGTTTTTCAACTGCACGAAGTCCTTGCCCAGGATTATTTCGCCCGCCTGCGCCTCCGTCAGGGCAAAACCCAACTGGCGCAAGGCGCGCACCAGCGCCGCCCCGTTCTTGGGGGAGCGCTCCACGAAAAGATCCGCATCTTGGGTGGTGTCGGGGAAGCCCAGGAGAATCGCCCCGGACTTGCCGAGGAACAGATAGCGAACCTGATACGAGCGAAAAACGTCGCGGATTTCCCTGGCCTGGCGGTAGTCAAACGCGCCCATATCCCAGCCACTCCGGCAGATTGGTTTCGCACCAGCGGCGATACTCCTCCGTGCTGGCAAAGGCCCGAAACGGCTCGTCGTCCATGACCGGTTTGTAGGTCTTGATGAAAGCGTAACGCAAGCGCGTTTCCAGCGGCCGGCGCGCCGCCGCTTCAAATTCCTCCAGCCATTCGGGCGGGATGGCCGGATTTTCCTGGGTGGCGCTTTCCATCACCTCTCAATCTGCAAATTCCAGCCGGAATTGCAAGCCCGCGTGCAAAGCGTCAGGGTCGCCAGGGCGGGATGGTGGGGCGGGCAGTCCTCTGCCCGCCGTCGGGCCTTGGCAGAGGAAGCTATGTCGTACCACCATCGTGGCGGGCAGTCCCGACTTGTCGGGAGCCCTGCCAGCCGGCGGTCGCATTGCACTTTAAACTTTAATCCGCGGGCGGCGAATCGTATAAGAAGGGCATGTTGCCGAACTTTTTCTCCCTGGGTGGTTGGATGATTTGGCTGATCATGATCACCAGCGCAGTGGCGCTGGCCGTGTTTCTGGAACGCTTGCTGCAATACCATCGCGAACAAATCAATTCGGCCGAATTCCTCAACGGCGTGCGCAACGTCTTGAAACGCGACAACGTGGTGGAGGCCCTGGCAATCTGCGACGCCACTCCGGGTCCGGTGGCGCGGCTGGTCAAGGTGGCCATTCTCAACCGGGAACGCGGGCGCTTCGCCGTGCAGGAGGCGCTGGAGGACGCCGGGGCGTGGGAAGTGCCGCGCCTGGAGCAGAAACTCCATTTGCTGGCCACCATCGCCCAAATTGCCCCGCTCATGGGCCTGCTCGGCACGGTGCTCGGTCTGATGAAGGTCTTCCGCGAGCTTCAGGACGCCGGTTTGGGAGCCCATGCCTTCCAGCTTGACAAGGGCATCTGGCAGGCGCTGATCTGCACGGCGGCGGGGCTGGCGGTGGCCATTCCCGCCTACGCCGGCTACAACTACCTGGTCGGCCGCATCAACTCCATTGTGCTGGACATGGAACAGGCCTCCACCGAGATCGTCAACATCGTCATTCCGGCCCCGAACGGCGGCCCGCCGCCGGGGTTGAGCGCCCCAAAATGAGATTTCCGCGCCAGGCCAAAATCTTTCGCGGCCAATTGGACGCGGCCCCGGTGGCCAGCGTGCTGTTTTTGCTCCTGCTTTTCATTCAGATCAAGCCGTTGCTCTACACCCCCGGCGTGCTGGTTCATTTGCAGAACCCGGCGGCCACAATCCAGATCGGCAAGGACGGGCGGATCCAGTTCGGCACAAACTTCTTCACCGAGGCGCAGACCAACCTGTTGCGCGCGGCGTTGCAGGATTCCGCCGCCGGGCCGCCCTTTGATCTCCGGGTGGACTCGAACGCGCCGCCCGCCCTGGCCGCGCGCGCCCGCGATGCTGTCAATCAGATCTTTCTCATCCATCCCCCCACCGCCCAGCGGCCCCTCCTCGGCACCGACAACCCCACCGTCGTGGTCCGCGTCAATTTCCTGGGGCAGTACATTTTCGACAACCAGGTCGTGGGCGAGCAGGTATTGAAGGACAGATTGACCAACGCCCTCCAGGCGGCCGCGCGCCAATCCAAGGAGCTGACCTTGACCATCGCGGGCGACGAGCAGGTCAAGTGGGACGCCCTCACCCGCCTGGCGCAATGGGCGCGCGAGGCCGGCATCAAAGACACCATCCTGGCGGAGTGGATTGACAAACCTTCCGCTTCCCCCGCCAAACCGGTTCCATGAGCGCGCTCAAAATCCGCTTTAATCCTGTTCTCCGCGCGGGTTCCATGCCTGCCCGCAAACTGATTCCGTCCGGCTGGTCGCACGCGCGGTTTTGGATGGTGGTGGCGCTTTTGTTTGCCGGACAGGCCGGCTGGGTCTGGTTGGTGGGGGAGCGCCCGCATCCCTCGCCCCTTCCGGCGCCGCCTCGCCTGGGGCTGCGCCTGCTCGACGCGCCGCTGGACAATGAAACTTGGACCAAACACGTTTTCGCCGGCGATCCGGCCGTCTTCCCGTCCTCCTCCCCGCACGGATTCGCCGATCAGGCCTGGCGGCGCCTGCCCGCCCATGATGACCTCGTGACGCTGGAGGAACCTTCGCCTGCTTTTTTGGACTTTGCCCCCCAATGGGCGGGAGCGCGCCTCACCCTCCCGGTGCTGGAGCCGCGCCAGTCTCCGTCCCTGTTGGCCGGTCTGCCCGACTCGCCCCCCTCCGGCATGCCCGCTTTGCCGGCGGCGGAGGCGAGCCGGCCGGAATCGTTTTTCCGCATCGAAGGCGCGCTGGCGGAACGCCGCCGCGATCCGCCCGCGCTTTTGCCGGCCTGGACCACCACCTTCCTGGTGACCAATTCGGTCGTTCGCTTTGCCGTCAATCGCGCCGGCCAGGTTGTCTCGGCGGTGTTGCTCTTCGGGTCCGGCCTCAAAGCCGCGGACGACACCGCCCTGGCCACGGTGAATCTCCTGCGCTTTCGCCCGGTGGGAATGAACGCCGCCGAGTTTGCCTGGGACACGGCCACTTTTTACTGGAGGACCATGCCGCCGAAATGACCGCCTTTCGCACCCGGCGGCGGCAAGCCATCATGCAGCGTCAATTACAATTTCCAATCCCCGCGCCCTCCGCGCCTGCCTGATATGACCGCCGAAATGCTCATCCGCGCTTATGTTGTTTCTTTGCTTGCGGCCCTTCCCGTCCTCGCCATATATTCGGACATTCGCCGCCGGCGCTTTGGCCCGGCGCGCGAAAAGGACCGGATTTTCCGCTGCGAGCGTTGCGGACTGGTCTATACGGATGATGCGGATGTGGACCGTTCCCGCTGCTCGCAGTGCGGAACCCTGAACGAGCCGATTCAGTTT
>JBEKUQ010000071.1:0-7721 GCA_049514835.1 Verrucomicrobiota bacterium
CCTCTTTCCGCTCGCTCACTCCGCCGCCAGGGTTTGCTCGGCGGCTTGCTCCCATTCGCGGGCGAGAAGTTCCAGACGGGTCGAGTTGGCGGACCACTCCCGGTTGAGGCTCATCGCCTGGCCCGCCTGCCGGTACACCTCCGGGGTTTCCAACGCGGCCGTCAATTCCTTTTGGCGGGTTTCCAACTTGGCGATTGCCGCCTCCAGTTCCGCCACGCGCGCCTGCCGCGCCTTGCGCTCGCCGGAGCGGGCCTGGCGTTGCTCGGCTTCCAGCCGCTTTTGCCCTTTGCGTCCGGTCTTGTCCGCGGGTCCCGCCGGCGCGGCCGGGCGGCCCGGCCCCGCTCCGGCCGGAGGGGCGGCGGCGGCGGTTTTGTCCAAATAGTATTGATAGCCGCCGGGAAAATGCGCCAGGCGGCCCGCCTCCACGCGCACGACGTGGTTGCTGAGCTGCCGGATGAAATGGACGTCGTGGCTGATGAAGACGAGGGTGCCGGTGAACTGGCGCAGCGCGGCCAGCAATGAGTCAATACTAGAAATGTCCAGGTGCGTCGTCGGCTCGTCCATCAGCAGCAGGTTCGGCGGTTCCAGCAGCAGCTTGACCAGCGCCAGCCGGCTCTTTTCCCCTCCGCTCAACACCGCGACCTTCTTGAAAACGTCGTCGCCCCGAAACAGAAACGCCCCCAGCAGCGTCCGGATGGATTCCTCGGTCAGCCGCTCGGGCGTGTCGAGCGCCTCCTCCAACACGGTGCGGCCGGGCTGGAGCATCTCCACTCGATATTGCGAATAATAACCCGCCTTGGTGTTGTGGCCCAGCTCCCGCCGGCCCTGCCGGGGATGGACCACCCCGGCCAGAATTTTCAGCAGGGTGGACTTGCCCGCGCCGTTCGGGCCGACCAGCACGATGCGCTGGCCGCGTTCGGCCTGGAAATCCATGCCCCGGTAAATGACGTTTTGCCCGTAGGCGTGGTGAATGTCCGTGAGCGTGATGACCCTCAGCCCGCTGCGCCGGGGCTGCGGAAAGTGGAATTTGATCAGTTTGTCGCTGCTGTCCGGGGCCTCGATTTTTTCCATGCGCTCGACCTGTTTGAGCTTGCTCTGGGCCTGGGCGGCCTTGCTCGCCTTGGCGCGAAATCGCTCCACGAATTCCATCTGATGCGCGATGGCGCGCTGCTGGTTTTTGTAGGCGGCGAGCAACTGGACTTCCGCCGCCTCGCGTTGCACGAGATAATCGTCATAGTTGCCCCGGTAACGGATCAATTTGCGCTGGCGCAGTTCCCAGATTTGGTTGGTCAGCGCATTGAGAAAAGCCCGGTCGTGAGAAATGAGGAGGATGGCGCCGGGATATTGGCGGAGGTATTCCTGGAACCATTGCAAGGATTCCAAATCCAGGTGGTTGGTCGGCTCGTCCAGCATCAACAAGTCGGGCGACTGCACCAGCAGGCGGGCCAGGTGGGCGCGCATGACCCAGCCTCCGCTCATTTCGCGCAGGGGCCGATGGAAATCCTTCTCGCGGAAGCTCAAGCCGGCCAGGATTTGTTTGGCCCGGGGTTCGAGCTGGTAGCCGCCCAATTGATCGTAGCGGGCGTGCATGTTGTCATGGTAATCAATCTCATGCTGCGCGGCGGCCTGTTCCGACTCGGCCGCCTTGATTTTCTTCTGCAACTCCACGATTTCCGGGTTGATGGCGATGGCCAGTTCCAAAACCGTTTCATCGCCGGCCGGGGCGGTTTCCTGGGGCAAATGGCCGACCGAGGCATTCTTCTCCAGCGTGATGGAGCCGGCATCGGGCGACTCGGTTTGCAGGATCATGGAGAACAGGGTGGACTTGCCCGCGCCATTGGGGCCGACCAGGCCGATGCGGTCCTGGCGGTTGGCCTGGACGGAGACGTCTTCAAACAACGTCTGCGGCCCGTACGATTTGGCAAGCTCTGAAATGGTCAGCATGAGCCGTTCATTATAGCCCGGAAGCCGGGGCGGATGAAATGCAAAATGAAAAATGCAAAATGCAAAATGAAGATGGGCCGGAGATTTTTAACAGGAGCAAACAGAGAGAACAGAGTTTCTTTCTCCGTTGCCTCCGTTTTCACCTGTTCAAAAACGGTAACTATTCAGGTAGGGACGCCTCGCCGAGGCGTCCAAGGCAGGACTGCCACCCCCGGACGCCTCGGCGACCCGTCTTCATTTCACACCGCGTCCAGACATGCAAGCTGGCCGTGCCAGCGCCGCCGGCTCTCGCTCCACTTTTTCGGGAAGGACCTTCCCCTCTATCTGCCCAAGATCGCCCTGCAGCTTCCGCCGGGCCAGTGGCCCGGCGGGACGGGTCCCGATTGCATCGGGATGCCACCCATGCACTGTATGGCGACGGTCATAGACCGCCGCTACACGGGGGCAAGCGGTGGTCTTGCGCGGTCTTGACGGCGAGGGGGTTTGGGCCTACGAAGTGCAGCATTATGAGCACCACTCCCTGCTTGGTCGCAAGTTTGCTGGCTGGTTTCTGTCTGGAGGTTCCGGCGGCGGACACGCCTTTTGACGGATTGAATCTGAGCCTGGGGAATCTTTACCGGGTGTCGAGCGCGCAAACGCGCTCGATCAGCCCGGAGAATTTCACGGGCGAAAAAGGCCGGGCCGCCATGTCCACCAACGGGCCGGCCCGCGGCGCGGCGCGGGATTTGGGCCAGGGCTGGAAGGTGTCGCCTTTTGCGCTGATTCCCGCTCACGCCACCTTCACGCTGGCGGAAATCGTCGGGCCGGGCGCGATCCAGCAGATCTGGATGACGCCCTCGCCGCTGGACAAGACGCGCTGGTTCATCTTGCGCATGTATTGGGATGACGAAGCGGAGCCGTCGGTGGAATGTCCGCTGGGGGATTTTTTTGCGTGCGGACTGGGGAAGTATTGCCAGATCAGTTCGCTGCCGGTGTGCGTGAATCCGGGCAGCGCGTTCAATTGTTATTGGCAGATGCCCTTCCACAAAAAGGCGCGCCTCACGCTGGAGAATCTGGATGACAGCGCCATGAGCCTTTATTACCAGATCAATTACACGCTGACGCCGGTGCCGGAGGACGCGGCGCAGTTTCACGCGCAATTTCGGCGGGAGAATCCGCTCAAGACCAAGGGGCTTTACAGGATTCTGGACGGGGTGGAAGGGCAGGGGCAATACGTGGGGACGTATCTGGCGTGGGGCACGCACAGCCGCGGCTGGTGGGGCGAAGGCGAGATCAAGTTCTATCTGGATGGCGACGGCGAATTCCCGACCATCTGCGGCACCGGCACCGAGGATTATTTCTGCGGCTCGTATGATTTTGACTCGAAAGGGCCGGACGGCGCGTCGCACTACACGGAGTTTTCCACCCCTTACAGCGGGCTGGCGCAGGTGATCCGGCCCGACGGCCATTACGAATCGCAAACCCGGTTCGGTTTGTATCGCTGGCATCTCCAGGACCCGGTCCGCTTTCAAAAGGACTTGAAGGTGACCATCCAGGCGCTGGGCTGGCAAACGGGCGGACGTTATTTGCCCTTGCAGGATGACATTGCCTCGGTGGCGTTTTGGTATCAAATGGAGCCGCACAAAAAGTTTCCCGAACTTCCCGACCGTGACGAGCTGGATTTGCATTAAAAAAGCAAAGGGGTTGACAGAAGGAAAAGCATGGGTTAAATGAAACATGACTATTATTACCAAGTAGCTTATGATTAACGAATCGGCGGTGCCGAATTTGAGTCGAAATGAGGGCTTGAAAGAAGCTTGCCCCACGTTGTGCGGGACGATTAGCCAAACCCTGGCCGATGCGTCGCAGGAGCGGTTTTCCGAGGACGATTATGAGTTTTTGAAGTTCCACGGCATTTATCAGCAGGATGACCGGGACAAGCGCAAGACGGGCAAGCAATACATCTACATGGTGCGCGGGCGGTTGCCCGGCGGGGCGGTGCTGCCGAAGGTGTATCTCGGGTTTGATCGCCTCAGCACCGAGTATGGCAACAAAACGCTGCGGATCACGACG
This sequence comes from Verrucomicrobiota bacterium, assembly GCA_049514835.1. Lineage (GTDB taxonomy): Bacteria > Verrucomicrobiota > Verrucomicrobiia > Limisphaerales > Palsa-1400 > JBEKOF01. Next base: position 3,997 of record JBEKUQ010000071.1, read on the forward strand.
CGGCAGGGGTTTCAGTTTCATGGGGTGACAAAAGGGAACCTGGGCAAGTTCATGAAGGGCATTCACGAGGCAATGGCCACGACGCTGGCGGCCTGCGGAGACGTGAACCGAAATGTCATGGCCTCGCCCACCCCGGCGACCAGCCTGTTGGTGGATGAAGTGCAGCGCCAGGCCAAACTGGTTTCCGACGCGCTTCTGCCCAAGACGCGGGCCTATCACCAGATTTGGGTCGAGGGAGTGCCATTGAAGCTGACGGAGGAGGACGCCAGATTTGTGGATCCCCTTTATGGCAAGACCTATTTGCCGCGCAAATTCAAGGTGGCATTTGTCATTCCGCCGCTCAACGACGTGGACGTGTTGACCAACGATTGCGGGTTTATTGCCATCATCGAAAATGGCCGCCTGGCGGGCTACAATCTGACGGCGGGCGGGGGGATGGGAATGAGCCACGGCAACAGCGCGACCTTCGCCCGGCTGGCGGACGTGATCGGATTTGTGGGGCCGGATCAGGTGATTGAGACGGCCAAGGCGGTGGTGACGGTGCATCGCGATTTTGGAGACCGGGCCAATCGCAAGCATGCGCGGCTCAAATATGTGATCGCGGAGCGCGGGGTGGCGTGGTTTCGCGAGGAAATGCAGCGGCGGCTCGGTTTCAAATTCAGGCCGGCGCGGCCCTTTGAATTTACCCGGCAGGGGGACCTCTACGGCTGGCAACCGCAATTTGACGGCCGGTATTTTCTGGGTTTATTCGTGCAAAACGGGCGGATCAAGGACGAGGGGGCGTGGCGGTTTAAAAGCGGGTTGCGGCGGGTGGTGGAGGAGTTTGAGCCGGAGTTGCGGCTGACACCGTGGCAAAACATGTTGCTGGTGAACGTTGAGGCGCAAAACCGCGCGGCCATCACGAAGATACTGGCCGAGCACGGAGTGGAAGTGGAGCGCCAGGGAACGGTGATCACCCGGGCCTCCATTGCCTGCCCGGCGCTGCCCACCTGCGGCCTGGCGCTGGCCGAATCGGAACGCTTCATTCCCGAAGTCCTCCGGCAGATTGAGCAATTGCTGGCCGAGACGGGGTTGAAGGATGAGGAAATCATCATCCGCATGACCGGCTGCCCGAACGGATGCGCGCGGCCCTTGATGGCGGAGCTGGCTTTCGTGGGCCGGGCGCCGGGCAAATACCAGCTTTACCTCGGAGGCAACGCGGCCAGCACGCGCCTGGGCCGGCTTTACAAGGAGAACGTGAAGAGCGAGGAGATTCCCAACGAGTTGCGCCCGCTGTTCGAGCGCTTCGCCAGGGAGCGGCTGGGCGGGGAGCGCTTCGGCGATTTCTCGGAGCGGGTGTTGCTGAAAGAAGCCGCCGCGGCCCAGGCGCCCGGAGCGGGAGTGAAGGGCGGAGCATGAGTTCCTTTCCGCCTTCGCAAGACCGGAAGATTCCACCGCTGCCGTCGGCGCGGGAGGTGTCTGAATTGAACCGGCAATTCACTGGGCGGTCTTCGCTGGACGTGCTGGCCTGGGCCTGGGCCAGATTCGGCAAGAAGGCGGCGATCGGGACCAGTTACCAGGGGGCCGGCCTGGTCATGATGCACCTGGCCAAAGCCGCCGGCCTGAATTTCCCCGTCTTCACTCTTGACACCGGCCTGCTTTTCCCGGAAACCGTTGCTTTAAAGGAGCGGCTGGAGGACTTTTACGGATTGAAAATCGAAGCGATCGAGCCGGACCTGACGGTGGAGGAGCAGGCGGATGTCCACGGCGCGGAACTGTGGAAGCGGGACCCGGACCTTTGCTGCACGGCGCGCAAAGTGGTGCCGTTGCGCGGCAAATTGGAGGAGCTGGCCTGCTGGCTGACCGGACTGCGGCGGCAGCAATCGGCGGCCCGGGCGGAGGTGCAAATTGTGGAATTGTATCATTTGGATGAAGAAACCGGACGCGAAATCGTCAAAGTTAATCCCATGGCGCAGTGGTCACGCGAACAGATATGGGCCCATATACAGAAGTACAAGATCCCTTACAACCCGCTGCACGATCGGGGCTACCGCTCCATCGGCTGCATGCCCTGCACGCGAAAAATCACGGAGAGCCAGGACGAGCGGGCGGGGCGTTGGACCGGCTTCAAAAAGGTCGAGTGCGGCATCCATACGTTCCTGCCCAAAAAAGTTGACTTTCAAATCTGAGGGCCAATCGTGCCGGCAGCGATGAGTGTCCGGCCCCTGCCCCAAAAGCGATATGGACAACCTTTCCAAGCTGGAAAATCAAAGCATCTACATCCTGCGCGAGGCTTTCAACAAGTTTGAAAACCTCGCCATGCTCTGGAGCATCGGCAAGGATTCCACCGTCATGCTCTGGCTGGCGCGCAAGGCCTTTTTCGGCCATGTCCCCTTCCCGCTCGTCCACGTGGACACCAGCTACAAGATACCGAGCATGATCGAGTATCGCGACCGCTTGGTGCGGGAATGGAAATTGCACCTCGTGGTGGGCAAGAACGAGGCCGTGCTCAAAAGCGGGGTGACCTTTCCCAACGGCCGGGCCAGCCGCGTCGAATGCTGCGGCACGCTCAAAAAAGACGGCCTGCGCGCCGTGCTCGACAAGCATCATTACACCGGCGTCATCGTCGGCGTCCGGCGCGACGAGGAACCGACCCGCGCCAAGGAGCGTTACTTCAGCCCGCGCGACAAGAACATGGAATGGAACGTCGCCGACCAGCCGCCCGAACTCTGGGACCAGTTCAAGACCGATTTTGAAAAGGGCACCCACATCCGCATCCATCCGCTGCTGCACTGGACGGAGCTGAACGTGTGGGAATACATCGAGCGGGAGAACGTGCCGGTCATCCCGCTTTATTTCGCCAACGAAAAGGGCGAGCGCTACCGCAGCCTCGGTTGCGCGCCCTGCACTTTTCCCATCAAGTCCAACGCGCGCACCGTGCATGAGATCGTGGAGGAACTGCGCCAGACCCGCACGCCCGAGCGTTCCGGCCGCGCCCAGGACCAGGAGAGCGAAGACGCCTTTGAAAAACTGCGCCGCGACGGGTATATGTGAGCCAATCTAAAATGCAGAATCCTTCGCCCATTCCGTTGGAACAACTGAAAATCGTCATCGTGGGGCATGTTGACCACGGAAAGTCCACCTTCGTCGGACGGCTCTTTTACGATACCGGGTCGCTGCCGGAGGGTAAGCTCGAGCAGTTGCAGGCCGCCGCCCGGCGGCGCGGCGCGCCCTTCGAGTGGGCCAACCTCATGGACGCCCTCCAGTCGGAACGCGACCAGAACATCACCATTGACACGGCGCAGATCTGGTTCCGCACCAAGCAGCGCCAGTATGTTATAATTGACGCTCCCGGCCACAAGGAGTTTCTCAAGAACATGGTGACGGGCGCGGCCAACGCGGAGGCGGCGCTCTTGTTGATTGACGCCAACGAGGGCGTGCAGGAGCAATCGCGCCGGCACGGCTATCTGCTCAACCTGCTGGGCATCCGCCAGATCGTGGTGCTCGTCAACAAGATGGACCTGCAAGGCTACGCCGAGGCGCGCTTCGAGCAGATCGAGGCGGAATACCGCGCCTTTCTCAAAACCATGAGCGTGGAGCCGCGCGGCTTCATTCCCATCTCAGCCCGCCACGGCGACAACATCGCGACCCGCAGCGCCAACATGCCGTGGTGGGCCGGGCCGACCGTGCTGGAGGCGCTGGATGATTTTCAGCCGGCCGAACCGGCGACCCATCAGCCCCTGCGC
>JBEKUQ010000072.1:0-9080 GCA_049514835.1 Verrucomicrobiota bacterium
ACCGGCGCTGGCCTCCCGCGCTTGCACCAGGGCGCCGGAGGCCGCGTCCGGCCGGGCGGCGGGCGGCGGGACCAGCGGCAGGCTGTTTCTCCAGATAAACAGGGCGGCGATGAGGGCCAGGGCCAGGAGCACGCCCTGCAAATGATACTGGCGCATGAGACCGGCCACGCCGGGGCGCTCTTCCACGCCAAGATGCGTTTCGTCAAATATAACGTCGGGATGCGGCCCGACCAGCCAGGCGAGGAGTTCGGCGTGGCGCTCGCGCCGGAGGGCTTCGTTGCTCAGAAAATAGGAGTCGGTGGAGAGGACCAGCGACCCCGGGCCGAAGGCGCGTTGCACAATCACCGGATGGCCTTTTCGCTGGTAAAGGGTCTGCCAATTGGTGTCCATCACCTAGAAATAGGCGCCGCTGTGCCAGGAAAGCAACGGTGGCAAACCCGGCGGGGCGTTGACGCTTTCGGCCATTTCGGAGCGGCTCCGGCCCTCTTCATCGAGGGAGAGATCGTCGTAACGGATGGCCAGCCCCGATTTGGCGAGAAGGGAAACGACTTCGGACGGCGGGAATAAGCTGGAGTTGGTGTTGCCGCGCGAAGGACGCGGGCGATCAGCCGGTGGCCGGGCTGGGGGCGGCATGGCGTTTGTCAAGAATATGCCAAAATCCTGGGCCGCGTTGGCCGAGGGCAGGAGGGAAATGACGCCGCGCCCGCCGCGCAAAAGAAAGTTTTGCAGGGTGTTGTCGTCCTCCGGCGACATCCATTCCAGGTCTGGCCGGGTCGTGCCGAGGAGAAACAGGACGCGGCCGGGGCTGCCCTGAAGTTTGGCGGAGGACTGGAAGAATCGGGAGACGGAGAGGCCGGGGAGATTTTGCAGGGCTTCATAAAAGGCCTTGACGCCGAGCGGGTCGGCGCGCAGCGAGGAATAGGCGGGATAGATGTCGCCGGCGTCGAAGCGGATTTGAAACAGGCGCACGACGCCCAGGACGAATCCGGCAAGGGACAGGGCCAGAAGCGCGGCCAAAATGTGGCGGGATTTCAACATGCGCGGATGCGGGCGAGGTTGGATTGAAATTCGTGCAGGGCGTCCTGGGTGACAACGTGCAGGCCGTACCAGGCGCGGTCAAAGGCGGCGACGTTCTGGCTGAAGGCGTCTTGCACGCCGGGCAGGGCGCGGGCGCGGCGGCGCAATTCCGTTTCGTATTCGCGGTTGGATTTGAAGATGGCGATGGAAATCAATTCGCGGGAGGCCAGGTGGGCGAGGCTGGCCAGATAAAGGGCGCGCAAGGCCAGGCGCAAATTGCCTTGTTCCATCATTTCGCGGGCCAGGTTCAGCCAGCCGTCTTCGGGCAATTGATCGGCCGTCACCTCGTCATGGGTCAAATCCGGCCGGGCGGCGACCGGCTCGGCGAGGACGACATTGGGCTGGCGGCGGCGATGGTAGGCGCGAAAAACCAGCACGGCCAGGAAACCGACCAGCACGGAGATCAACAGGAGCAGGAGGATTTGCAGGAAGTAGATCAATTGGGAACCCACCCCGGCCAATCCCGGCTGGCGCGGCGTGGATTGGGGCCACAATTTGAGCAGCATTTTTCCGATCCACTTCAGCGATTGCCCGATGCCGTGGACGGCCGCCTGCACCGCGTCGCGGGCCGTTTCCACCACGAACTCCACGGCGCGGGCCAGCCAGCCTTGTTCGGCTTCCGAGGCTGCCGGTTTATCGCGCGGCATGCGCCAGGCAAACTCGCGTTGTTGCAGGACGCGATCAATGGACTGGCTGAGTTGGTCCGGGGAAACGGCGTTGGTGGTTGTATGTGTGACAACGGCGGCGATGGCTGTCTGGGCGGCGGCGGAGGACAGGTCCGGCTGGCAAAAAAGAAGCAGGGCCGCCGGCCACGCGCCGCAGGAATTCGGAAAGATGCGCCCGGCGAGACGCCCGGCGCGGCGGGCGACGACGCGAGCGCTCCCGACGCAATTTTCAATGGCGCCTCGCAATCTCATGGTCGCGATGCCACCAGAGCGGGCGCGCCCGGGGAGAGCGGGCGCAGGCCGGCCAGCTCCGCTTTCAAGTCGTCGCCGCTGCGAATGGATTGGCCGTAGAAACAACGGAGGACAAAGACCGCCTTGATCAAGGGATCCACGAAACTGTAGGTGAGCGCGCAGGAACAAGCCAGATAAGTGGAGTTGAAAATGCCATGCCAGCCGGCCTGCGTGAACGCGCTGTCCACGCCGAACAACCTCCTGAGCAACTCGGGAAGCGCGGCCATGGCAAGAATGGTGTTGAGCCACACCAGGACGGCAAAGAGAAAGAGGATGGCCAGCAACAGCAGATTCTGGCCGAGCCGCAGTCCTGCCTGGGTGGCGGCGGTTTTGCAGGTGTCGCCCAGACTCCGCTCTTCGCCCCCGCCCGCGGTCAGGTTTTGGTAGAAGCTATAGACCCAGGCGAAGAAGAAAACAGTGACCAGGGCCAGCGGCACGGCGAAGAGGCCGGAGGGTTGCAGCGCCGATTGCGTCAGGGCCAGCCGCGCGCCGCGCCGGACGGTCCACGGCTCCGGCGCGCGGCCGGTGATGCGGGAGCGAAGGCCCGCGGCGTAAACCGCCTGCCAGCATTTCATCCACAAAAAGAGCAGGCCCATCCCGGCGGCGGCGCCGGCGGCATGTTCGCGGGCAAAAGCGCCGCGGCTCATGTCCGCCCAAAAATAGAGGAAAGCCAGAACGAACGGGAGGGTGCCGACGAAATAAGGCGCGAGCAGGGCAAAGGGAGCGGAGCGAAGAAGGTGGACGGCTTGTTCGATCAGCTCGAACAGGCCAACGCCCGGCTGGTGGTTGGACGCTTTCATGGGGCCGAACTCCAGAACGATTTCCAGAGGGTTCCGTCGTGATACGGGGCCGGAATGGAGAGCAGGATTTGGCCGGCCCAGTAAAAGAAAAGGACCGCGGTCAACAGGCCGCCCGCGCCCAGAGCAGCCCGGCCCAGCGCGCGGAGAGGATGGCGGGACGCGCCCGCCGACTGGGAAAGCTTGCGCAAACACACCGCGCAGATGACGCGGTCGTCGTGCTCGGTGATGCATTCGCGACAAAAAAACTTGCGGCACTGCGGGCATTGGGCGGCGGCTTCGCGGGCCGGATGGTTCAGGCAATGTTGTTGGGCCAGCGGCAGCATGGGGCTAGGGAGATTCCGCGGCGGAGGATCCGGTTTGGCGGAGGATTTGCTCTTCGAGGCGCGCTTTGAACTCCTCCTGGGGCAGTTCGCCTTGCGCCTCCAGCAACCGGGGTCGGATCATCGCCATGCCCTTGCGCGCCGCCCGCATCCGGTTCCAAGGGGCCAATCGTTCGGTTTGCACGGCCGTTTTAATTTGCGTGACACACGTTGACCCGCGCCACAGGCTGAGCAGCGTCAGAAAAATGAAAAAACCGCCGAGGAATGCCAGGACAAACTCTCCGGTGGCATCCGAAACCTCCGCCGCCCACAGGATGAAGCCAATCGCCAGAATGATCATCACGGTGTTTCCAATCAGGGACGTGACCGTCTTGCGAATGATGATGGCCTGGATGTCGCGAAAGTAGAAACGCTTGTAGTTTTCCGTATAGCCGGCGCGGGAAACCAACAACAGGTGGTCGCGGCCCATCCACACCGTACACAGCGCGCGGGAGGTGGCATACCACTTGTCTCCGTCCAACAGCGTGCCGCGTCCGGGAAGGCGTCGGTAATCTTTGGGTGCTCTGGGCATCGGTGACAATCGCTTTTTGCCGATTGTGGCACATCGGGCGCCTTGGGGTCAACAAGGGGTTGTGCCTCCCGTTTAAAGGGGTGCATTTCACTTTTTTGGGTTTCCCTCTTAATCTTAATCCTAATCTTAATCTAATCCCCCTCTTGTGCTTGAAGATTAAGGGTAAGATTAGGATTAAGATTAAGAAATCGGAAAAGATTGCCCAAAAATATGAAATGCGCCCGTTTAAAGCGGGCGAAGATTCGGGTTGAATAATAGGAGAGTTCGTTTACCGTGCGCTGCTTGTTCATGAATTCAAATACGGCCTGAAATCCGATGGATGCGACCGCCAGAATCGAAACCCCGCCAAAAACCGGGCTGGCCACGGAATGGCAGCTTTTGTGGGGCGCGCTGCCGGACAAGGCGGCGCTGGGAGTGCTGCTGGCGGCCTGGGTTCTGCTCTTCCAGTATCTGGGCTGGACAACGGCCATTGCGGGGAAGACGGGTTCGTTGTTCGGCTGGATGTGGGGCAAATGGGACGATCCAGCCAACGATGCCGGGCATGGCAAGCTGATCCCGTTGGTGGTGCTGGCCATTCTCTGGGCCCGGCGTGAACGGCTCGTGAAATCGGTGGCCGGAGTTTGGTGGCCGGCCTTGCTGGCGGTGGGATTGGCCCTGGCGCTGCATGTGGTCGGTTTCGTGGTGCAACAGCCGCGGTTGTCCATGGTGGCGTTGTTCTTCGGAGCGTGGGGATTGCTCGGGCTGGTGTGGGGATGGGCCGCATGGAAGGTGACTTTCTTTCCGTTTTTTATCTTCGCCTTTTGCCTGCCGATGGGGGGAACATTTGCCCAGGGGCTGACGCTGCCGTTGCGGCTGTTTGCGGCGAAGGTGACGCTGTTCATCACCCACGGTTTGTTGCAGATGGATGTCACGCGAGTCGGGACGAACTTGTTGGATCCGCAAAACCGCTGGCATTACGAGGTCGCGGCGGAATGCAGCGGCATCCGGAGTTTCACTGCGTTGCTGGCGATTTCGACCATTTTCTCGGTGTTGACGATGAGATTGTTTTGGAAACGGGCGGCCATGATTGTGCTGACGGTGCCGATCGCGCTGATTTGCAATGTGTTGCGGTTGAGCACGATCATATTGGCGGCAACGGCGTTTCACAGCCAGGCGGCGGGCAATTTCGTGTATCATTGGTTTGGCTACGACACCTACATGATCGGGATCGGCCTGCTGCTGCTGGCCGCGCGATGGCTCAGGGACAAACCGTTAGGCGTCCCACCATGAGGCCTGGCAAATGGGTGGTGATTGGCCTGGCGCTGGGACTGATCGCCGCCACGGCGGGATGGTTGACCGAGCTGCGGGGGCGGGTCAATCTGGGCGCGCCGGGTGTGAAAGTGCAGCCGGCGGCGCTTTATGCGGCTGATGGTCAGTTGGTTACGAATCGGAGCGTGGTTCTGCCAACCAATGCGCCGGGATTTCAATCCAAGGCGGTTGACGTGACCGCGACCGAATTGAGGGAGTTGCCGCAAGACACGACTTTTGGGCGCCGCCTCTACACCAACGACAGCGGAATGCAGGCGCAGTTGACGGCGGTATTGATGGGCAGGGACCACACCAGCATTCACCAGCCGCAGTACTGTCTTTACGCGCAAGAATGGACGGTTACCAATACGGAGCGAGTCAAGTTGCGGATGGAACGGCCCTACCCCTATGACATCCCGGCGGTCAAGCTCAGCGCGACCCATGCGCTGGCCAATGGGGGCCTGATCCACGGCATTTATGTTTACTGGTTCGTCTCCGGGGAGAAGATCACGGCCGAAGAAGGCTCGCGGCTGTGGTCCATGGGGAAAACGATTCTGCAAAATGGGGTGACAGAGCGGTGGGCCTACATCAGCTATTTTACGACTTGCCAGCCGGGGCAGGAATCTGATAAGTTTCGAGAACTGCAAAAGCTCATTAAAGAAACCGTGCCTGAATTCCAAACAGTGACGGGCGAACCGATTGGTTCCGCCGCGTCCGGGAAGGCTGATAAATGACCGAGGCGGGGCTGGAACATTTCCCGCCAGCCCGGCTCGTGCGATAACGCGCTGGCGTTCAATCACTTAAGATACCAAAATGTTGCGTCGCGATCATCAAATCCGGGTGCAAGTACTCCAATGGACGGATGGGATGGTGTTTGCCTTGGGATTGTGGCTGGCGCATTACATCCGGTTCAATTGGCATGTGGTGGTGTCGGCCATGCGGGATTTTGGGGTTGTGAAGTGGTTGGCGCACTTTTTGCGCTACAACGTCATCGGCATGCCGCTTCCTCCCAATCCGTACGCGCCGGACGTTATTGCGCCCTTTTCAGATTACCTTTTGCTGTTTGTGCTGGTCATCCCATTGGCCATGATCATTCTGCACACCCAAGGATTCTATGATGAGGCGATTTTTGTGCGGCGGCGGGTCAGGGCCTGGCAGTTGGCCAGGGCGTGCTTTCTGACGACGATTGGATTGATCCTGGTCGTTTATCTTCTCATGCGGGGAGGGCCGGCGCGCGGCGTGATCGTGCTTTTTGGCTTCTGCAGTTTTGGCCTGATGTCGCTGAAGGAAGAGTTGTTGCTGCGGGACCGGCGGGGCCAGTTGGGCGCAACCCAGTACAGCAGACGGGTGGTTTTGGTCGGGGAGCGGGCGGATATGGAGAGCCTCCGGGCGGAGATGCGCAAGGCCCATCCGGAACTGGAGGTGGTGGGGGAGGTTGATTTAAACGCGACCTCGACGGAACAGTTGGTTTCGTTTTTGCACCGGCATTCGGTCAACAGCGTGATGCTCAGCGCGCGGCACACGGTTTTCGGGCGGATCGAAGAAGCCATCCAGGCGTGCGAACTGGAAGGAATCGAAGCCTGGCTGGTGGCGGATTTTTTCAAGACGCGCATTTCGCAAACCACGATGGATAATTTTTGCGGACGGCCGATGCTGGTGTTCCATTCCGGGCCGCAAATGGCCTCCTGGGCCGGCGTGGTCAAGCAATTCATAGACGTGATGGGCGCGCTTCTGCTGCTGGTTTTTGCCTTGCCGCTGATTTTCCTGCCGGCCGCCATCCTGATCAAATTGACCTCCCCGGGCCCGGTCTTCTTCCGTCAACGCCGGGCGGGATTGAACGGCCGGCCGTTTATGATGTACAAATTCCGCTCCATGGTGAGCAACGCCGAGCAGCTCAAACAGGAGCTGGCCTCCTTGAATGAAATGTCCGGCCCCGTCTTTAAGGTGACCAACGATCCGCGGGTGACCAGCATCGGCCGCTTTCTGCGCAAGTTCAGCTTTGATGAATTCCCCCAGCTTTTCAACGTCCTGCTGGGAGACATGAGCCTGGTCGGCCCGCGGCCCTTGCCGGTGGAGGAAGTCAACCGTTTCGATGATTGGTCCCATCGCCGCCGTCTCAGCGTCAAGCCCGGCCTGACCTGCCTCTGGCAGGTGGGGGGGCGCAACGAAGTGCGCGATTTCAAGGAATGGGTGCGCCTGGATTTGGAGTACATTGATCATTGGTCGTTGTGGCTGGACTTCAAGATTCTCTGGCGGACCATCCCGGTCGTTTTGCTGGGCAGGGGGGCGCGCTGACCAACCCGCCATGGGCAGACCAGTTCATCGCCCCGCCCGCAAGGGCCAACCCTCGCAACCCATCTCCGTCGTCACCGGCGGGGCGGGTTTTCTGGGTTCGCACCTGGCGGATTGCCTGTTGCGCCGCGGCCACAAAGTGGTGGTGGTGGACAATCTGGTGACCGGCAGCGTGGATAACATCGCGCATCTGGCTGGCAACCAGGATTTCCGTTTCATCGAGCAGGATGTGACGGAGTTCTTGTTTCTTGACATGCCGGTGGATTACGTCTGGCATTTTGCCTCGCCAGCCAGTCCGGTGGATTACCTGGAGTTGCCCATCCAGACCTTGAAGGTCGGTTCCTTGGGCACGCACAAGGCCCTGGGGCTCGCCTTGCACAAATCCGCCAGATTCCTCCTCGCTTCCACCTCCGAGGGCTGCTACGACGAATCCAAGCGCTTCGCCGAGGCCCTGACCATGGCCTATCACCGCGAGCACGGCGTCGAGACGCGCATTGCCCGCATCTTCAACACCTACGGGCCGCGCATGAGACTGCGCGACGGCCGGGTCGTGCCGGCCTTTATCAGCCAGGCCTTGCGCAACCAGCCCCTCACCGTTTTTGGGCGCGGCGGGCAGACCCGCAGTTTTTGCTATTGCTCCGACTTGATTGAAGGTGTTTACCGCTTGATGCAGAGCCGCGGCAACGAGCCGGTCAACCTGGGCAATCCGGCCGAGTTGACCGTCTTGCAGTTCGCCCGCCAAATCATCGCCGCCACCGGTTCGCGCAGCAAAATCTCTTTCCGCCCGCTCCCCCAGGATGATCCGCGCCAGCGCCGGCCCGACATCGGCCGGGCCCGCAGTCTGCTGCGCTGGCGCCCGCGGGTCGCCCTGGCCGAGGGGCTTGTCAATACTATTGATTATTTCCGGCGCAAACTGGGACGGTGAAGCCATGCGGCATTTTCACGCATTTGGCGTGAAAACGACGGCCATTTGGCCGGCCGGAGCAGGGGAATAAACCGGGGCCAATGCGCGCAGGGCGGTTTGGTTGCGTGGGCGGGCGCGGCGGCGAGGTGGCATGTGTTTAGCTGGTTAAAAATTGGCTCATCAAAACATTTGACCGCCGCGGCGTTTTGCGGTATTTAGCCCGGACTTTTTGAAATTGTAATTGTAATGAGCCGGGCAGCGTGGCAATTTTCTAAAGCCGGAGGCGGTCGGAACAGGACTCATGTTAAATTCGAAATCATTTTTGGCAATTGACTTTGGCGCGGGCAGCCTGAAGCTGGCGGAGTTTGAACAAAACGACGCCGGCGGTTTGCGTTTGAAGCAGTACGGCATCAAGCCCCTGGGCCTGGAAGGCTCGCAGGAGGCCAACCGCGAGGCCGCCATGCTCAAGGCCTTGCAGGAGTTGTTGGCCGAGAAGAACTTCACCTCCCGCCAGAGCAATGTTTGCGCTCCCGGGTTCCATGTCTTCTCCAAGTTCGTCAAGCTCCCGCCGGTGGACACCTCCAAGGTCACCCAGATCATCCGCTACGAGGCCCAGCAAAATGTGCCCTTCCCCCTCGACGAGGTGGTGTGGGATTATCAAATCCTCGGCACCTCCGCCAGCAACGAACTGGAGGTCCTCCTTGTCGCGGTCAAAGCCGAAATCATCGAGGGCCTGTTCCGCGTCGGCGAAGCGGCCGGCCTGCGCATCAAGCTGGTCGATGTCTCCTCCGCCGCCCTCTGCAACGCCTTCCGCTACAACTACGGCGACGTGGAAGGCTGCAGCATGCTCCTGGACATCGGCGCCAAGACCAG
>JBEKUQ010000073.1:0-7715 GCA_049514835.1 Verrucomicrobiota bacterium
CTCAAGCCCCCATTAACTGACTTTCTGGGGCGAGCCTGTTCTGCGTTCTTCAATTTGCATTTCCCCAACCCTCCCATTCTTCATTCCGCATTTTGCATCGTGCGTTTCCCGGGCCGTTCGCAAGTTCTTCCATCCGGCCACATGACAAACCCTTGACAACCCGGCTGTGGCGTCAATACTTGGCCCATGATGCTGCGCGCCTTCGGACTTGGTTTCGCTTGTCTTTTGTCCGCTCAGACCGGCCTGCATGGGGCCGGTCTCTCTGATCAACAGCAGCAATGGCTGCGTACGGCGGAGCGCCATGAGCGGGCCGGCTGGATTTACCTCCATGTCGAGGGCGGGCCGCGTGAGCGCGGTTTCCAGCACGGCTATCTCCTGGCCAAGGAAATCGCCGAATGCCTCCGCGTGGTTCGCGCCGATTGGCGGCACGGCAGCAGCATGGAATGGTCCTGGCTCATCTCTCACACCAAGGGGTTCATCCAACCGGCCATTGACCCGGAGAACCGGACGGAGTTGCAGGGCATTGTGGAGGGGATGACCGCCGCCGGCCTTCCAACAACTTACGACGAGATCGTCACCTATAACGCCGAGCTTGAACTCGAGTGGTATTGGTGGCCGCTCGCCTCCAAAAAGCTCACCGACGGCACCGACCTGGTCAAGAAGCCCAAACAATCCTGCTCCTCTTTCATCGCCACCGGCCGCATGACCAAGGACGGCGGCATCGTGCTCGGACATAACACGATGGACGACTACGTCGAAGCCCTGGCCAACGTGGTCATTGATATTATGCCCGTAAAAGGCCATCGCATTCTCATGCAGACACAGCCCGGCTGGATTCACAGCGGCACCGATTTCTTCATCACCGACGCCGGTCTCGTTGGCTCGGAAACCACCATTGGAGCTTTTGATCATTTTTCGGAAAAGGGCGTCCCCGAGTTTGTCCGCATGCGCCGGGCCACGCAGGATGCCACCAACCTTGACCAATGGTGCGCCATCATGAAAAAAGGCAACAACGGCGGTTATGCCAATGCCTGGCTCCTCGGTGATGTCAACAGCGGAGAGATCGCCCGTCTGGAACTGGGGCTTAAATACATCGGTTTCGAGCGGACCAACGACGGCTTCTTCATTGGTTCCAACATCGCGGAGGATCCGCATATCCTGCGTCTGGAAACCACCATGCCGGACTCGGATATTCGCAATTCCTGCGTGGCCCGCCGGGTGCGCTGGAAACAACTGATGAGTGAAAACGCCGGCAAGATTGATTTGGCGCTGGGCGAAAAAATGGAAGGCGACGGCTACGACACCTGGCTGAACCAGGAACACCCGGGGGATCGCACCTTGTCAGGCCACGGCGAACTGGAATCCCAATTAACGGCCCCGAGTGGCGAGATTCCGTTTCGTCCGTGGGGATCGTATGACGCCAAGGTGGTGGATTCGCGCCTGGCCAAAGCCATGAGTTTCGCCGCGCGCTGGGGTTCCGCCGACGGCACTTCCTTCGACGCGCCCGCCTTTCTCGCCGCCCACCCGCAATTCGATTGGCAGGAGGGATACCTCAAAAGCCGCCCCGCCGAGCCGTGGGTCCAATTCAAGTCCGGTGAAGCCCGTTAGGGCGGTTTAAGTTAATCTGTGGCCAGTTTGTGGAGGATGACGGGCCTTGGTCTGGGTGGAACGGGCAGCCCGCTCAGCGGGCCAGCCTGCTGTTGTTCTGACTACTCGCCCGTCCCGGTCGGCAACTTGCCGGCCGCTTGTTCCATCGCCAAAACAGATCCAGACCATTGGGGTCATATCTGTACATTCTACATTTGGAAAAGGAGGCGCCTGTTGTTTGGTTCGATTTACGGGAGTGCTCGCCATAAACCTTCACTTTTCGGAGCCGCAGCCCCGCCCGAAAAAGAATTCCTCAGCCACACTCCGCCGCTCGGTCTGTTGCCGATTGATGCCCGCCCACTTTGTCGCCCTGATGAGCGATGTTCGTGAACACGTGTCAACACGGCAAACAAAGAGGAGCCGTTCTACCACGGATTTCACGGATCACACGGATTGGAAATTCTGCATTTTGCATTTTGCATTTTGCATTTTCTTATCCGTGCCATCCGTACAACTATAAGAGAAAATCGCGCATTTCCGGCAAAATTCCCGGTCCTCCCATTTGCCGGAAAAATCAAGAAGTCAGGGGAACGTCTGTCAGGGGAATGGAAGACGGCGTTCTAACGATGATTCCCCTGACAATCATTCCCCTGCCTTCTCTCCTGCCCTTTTTTAATCCCGATTCGGAGTCGGGACAAAGTCGCAAAGTCGCAAAGAAACTTTTTTTCCGTCTGCGTTGAAAGGCCTTATCCGTGTCCATCCGCGTCCATCCGTGGTTCAGTTCCGTTTTGGTTGCGGCTTCCCCTGACTTCACCCCCCCAGCATTCCCTCTTGCGTCTTGGCGTCTTGGTCCCGATTCGGAATCGGGATTGAAAGCCCTTTTTTCCCCGCGGAATCGGCTGATTGCGGCCCGCCCAATCGTGCCCAATCGTGCCTATGAAAGTGCTCGAACGGAATGAAAGAATCTCTGCGTCCTCTGCGCTCTCCGGTTCAATTCAGTTTGTCTTTTCAGCGTGAACCGAAATAATCCGCAAAGTCGCCGTACTCCTGAAAATGCGAAGGGCCTCCGGGAAATCCAGAAGCCCAGCGCCGACCGGAGATTTCCAGTCCGACTTAAACAGAATATGCCCGGCGTGAACGCAAAAGTCAACTCCCCATAATACCCTGCTAATTCATTTTCCGGACGTTGCAACCATGGATATTCTTGCGCCTTTTGCGCCTTTTCGCGGCAAATCGCCTTCGTTCCCTTGAATAAATGACAGATGACAAATTCTCAATTTTCAATTCCCAATTCTCCCGCATTTCAATACACACACCGCAACTCGATCACCTGCCCGCAACTGCATTGGATGCGAATGCCCGTAACCACCTCGCCCTGCCGCTGCAAGGTCACTTTGGGCGTCGCGCAATTCTGCCCCCCGGACGCGTGCGCCGCGTGCCCGCCGGGCGCCGTCGCCGTTCCGCCGTTCCCCGCCGCCGTCTTGACAGCGGCCAGCGGCCCCGGCTTCAAGGCCAGCGGCGTGAAGCCCTGGTCCGTGGCCGAGGCGGGCGCCGGCCTCATTGGAATAAAAGTGTCGGGCATGATTCTTTCCTTACATGGCGGTGGTTTTGGCGCGGGCGCGCAGGTTCAGCAGCACCGTCACCCGCCGGTTGATCTCGTCGGTAATGTCGTGCTGCGGCATCGGCACCGTGTCGCCGAAGCCCGCCACCTTGAGCACCTGCCGCGACGGCACTCCGCTCTCCACCAGCTTGCGCCGCACCGCCGTGGCGCGGTCGGCCGAGATTTCCCAGTCCCCGTACTCGCTGGAGATGGGCAGATTGCCGCTCTCGGTGTGCCCCTCCAGCTCCACCGTGAAATTGGTGGAACGCGAGATTTCCCAGGCCAGCGTGGAAAAAACCCAGTTCCCATACGGGGTGAAGCGCGTGGATTGCGGCTCGAAGATCGGCTTGTGCGCCCGGTCAAACACATTGATGATAATGCCGTCGGGTGTCATTTCCAATTTCACCGAGTCGTCGTCCTGCCCCGAAAAATCCGCCTGCAAGACCTTCAAAAAATCCTGGTTGATGCGGCGCAACATGGCCAGCTCCACCGCCGAGGCCGAATCGAAATTGCCCTGGCTGGTCTTCATCGCCTGCGTGTCCTTGCTCGGCAGGATGCCCACCGAATCCTTGGTCAGCGAGGCGAAGGGATGGGCAAACGCGCGCGCCACCGCCTGCTTGATCCGCTGGTCCTGCGACGTCAGCCAGAGCACGATGAACAACGCCATCATGGCCGTCACAAAATCCGCGTAGGCCACCTTCCAGGCGCCGCCCCCATGTGCTTTCTTTGCCATAAAATCTCGCGCCGCTATTTGGCCTGCTGCGCCTGGTTCAACGCCTTCAACATCGTCTCCAGCCCGTCCGCGCTCGGTTTGACTTCGCTGGGCAGGCCGCGCCGCGCCACTTCCACCGCCATGATCGGCGACATCCCCCCGGCAAAACCAATGACCGACGCCGCAATGCACCGGATATACGCCATCTCCGAAAGATTCATAAACTCGATGTTCACCGCCAGCGGATTCATGAAACCGTAGGAAAGAAAAATCCCCAAAAAGGTCCCCACCAGCGCCGCCCCCACCTTCGTGCCGATCTCCTCCGCCGGCCCGGAAATGGACGACATCGTCAACACGATGCCCAGCACGGCGGCCACAATGCCGAAGCCCGGCATGGCATCCGCCGCCTTGGTCAGCACGTTCACCGGGCGCTCGTGCTCTTCCTCCATCGCCTCCAGTTCGATTTCCAGCAGCATCTTGAGATGGTCCGGTTTGATTTTGCCGTCAATGATCGGCCGCAGCCCGTTGCACAAAAACTCCATCGCCTTGGTTTGTTTTTGGAACGTCGGATACTTGGCGAAGATGTTGCTGCTTTCCGGGCTCATCACATGCTCCTCCAGGGCCACCATGCCGCCCCGCCGGCCCAGCATGAACAATTCATAGAGCGCCTTGAACAAATCATTATACGACTCGCGGCTGTGCGGCGCCCCTTTCAACGTGGCCATCAGCCGGCTGCCCAGGTCCATCAGCACCTTGCGCGGCGACATCAAGATCAACGCCCCTCCCCCCGCCCCGCCAATGATGACGAACTCCGACACATGCATCAGGTTGAGGGCGTTTCCGCCCGACAGCCAGAAGCCGCCGATCACGGAACAGAAAACTATCAATGCTCCGGCAATGACAATCATGGTTCAACTCACAAGGGATGTTGGAAGAACTCGGGGTCTTCCTTGGCCAGCAGCGCTTTGATCGCCAGGATGGCCTGCGCATGAATCTGGCAGATGCGCGATTCGGTCAGCCCGAAAGCCTCCGCGATCTCGCGCAGCCGCAGGTCCTCGAAATAGTACAGCGCCAATACCTTGCGCTGGATGGCGGGCAATTTCTGCAGCCGCCCTTCTATCATCCGCGCCAGCTCCCGCACCGCCAACTGCCGGTCCGGGTC
This sequence comes from Verrucomicrobiota bacterium, assembly GCA_049514835.1. GTDB lineage: Bacteria > Verrucomicrobiota > Verrucomicrobiia > Limisphaerales > Palsa-1400 > JBEKOF01. The sequence goes on from JBEKUQ010000073.1 coordinate 5,062, forward strand.
CGCCTGCGATTCATCGGCAATATAGTCGTAGGGCGAACTGTGTTCCCCTTCCCCATTCTGCGCCGAGTCCAGGCACACATACGACGCCGGCCGCACTTGCTCCAGCAATTGCTCGTAGTCCTCCTCCGAAATCTTCAAGGCCTTGGCCATCTCCGCGTGGCTCGGCGCCTCGCCCGTGCGCTGCGTCAATTCCTGCATCACCTTTTCCACTTTGCGCGCCTTCTCATGCACCGAGCGCGGCACCCAGTCCAGACGCCGCAGTTCGTCGAAAATGGCGCCGCGAATGCGCACCCGCGCGTAGCTTTCAAACGAACACCCGCTCTTGGGATTAAACCGCCGCACCGCGTTGAGCAATCCCACCAGCCCCGCGCTGTAAAGATCATCCACATTGACATGCGACGGCAGCGTCATGGCCAGCCGTCCCACCACCGTCCGGACCAGCGGAAGATGCTGCTCCACCAGGCTGTTTTCCTGGGAGCTGCCCGGACCGGAGCGGGCGTAGAGGCGCCAGACATCCTGCGGGGTCCGGCGGTTCCTGGCGGGCGAAGGCGTGGCCGGTCTCTCAGCGTCGCAGAGGGTGGAACTCATGGTTTGGAAGGTTTGGTGATCGAGGGTGTTGCCAGAGGCAGGACGGCGTTGTTGGCCCGTTCCATGGCCGAATCCTTCAAGTTGTGTTGCCAGGCGCGTCCCCACCAACCCAGCAGCCAGCCTCCCGCGTAAGCGCCCAAGGAGGCGTGCCAGAGACAATACGGCCAGGAATTATCCTGAATCCGACTGCAAATCAGCCCGATCCCAAATCCCAGCACTCCGCCCAAGAGCATTAATGATTTCATAGCAACACAAGGCGAATGCACGATGAGCAGGAGCATTGCCACCTTCGCCCCTCTTTGGGGCAACGTGTCCAAAACCCTTTATTGACGCGGGATTTTGTGTGCCGGAGAATTTCGGCGGGGGCGGCGGCCTGCGGCCTGCGGGCATTATTTGCCCTGTTTTCAGACGGCAATGGTGTAATTTATGCCTAACGGCTCCCCGGCATAGATGCCCGCTCCTCGCTTGCTATCGGACGACATGGCCCGGGAGTTAAGTCCGGAGATATAGGGAAAGTCTGCACCATGGAACCCTCACGCTTTCCTCACGACCCTGACCCAGGCAGGGCGGGCAGTCCCGTGCCCGCCGCTCCCCGCCCCCCGCTCACATTTCCATCATGGCCTGGATGGTGGCCAGCGCGTTTCCTTCAAGGCGGTTGTTCACGTAAATGAACGTTTTGCGCTCCGGCGCTTTTTTGCCCGCCCTGATCAACGCGGCCCCGGCCTGGCGCGCTGCCGCGTTCACTTCCTTCGTGCGGTCGTACGGTTGGAACAACTTCACCGCCTCCTCGTATTTGCGGCCCGGCGCGAGCAGAAACCGCGCCGCCACCAACTGCGGATTCGTTTGACTCCCGGCCAGCGCCATCTGTGCGCCGATCTGAGGCATTTCCGTCCACGAATTATACACGTGCGCCACCCGATGACGGGCCAGGCAATCGAAGTAATCCGGCTGCAGCCAGTGTTGGTTGCGTATTTCGATGGCCCAGGGCCAGCCCGGCGGCAGTTGCTCCAGGAACGGGTCCAGCGCCGATACAAAGTCGCGCCCGCGTTCGTAATCGGCCGGATAAAAACGCGAGAATTCAAAAATCAGCACGCCGACCCGCGGGCGGATCGCCTCGCACGGCTGCAAGAATCCGCGCTCCAGAACCTCCGCCTTCAGGAAATGCGGATTCGGCCGGCCCGCCCGCGCTCCAAACCGCGGCAGGTTCGGAAACCTTTTCATCGTGATCTCGTCCGTCACCTTCAACCCGAATTGAAAATCCGCCGGCGCCTGCCCCGCCAGCCCCTCCAAATACTTGACGCTGGGAAAGGCGTAATAGGCCGCGTCCACGCACACCGTCTTGAAAACCTCCGCGTATTCCGCCAGGCAGTTCTTCTCGAAGCGCGCTCGAGCGCACTTGCCCCGCCATTCGTAGCGCCCTTCCTCGTAAAGCTGCCCCCCCCACCCCGCATACTTCCAGGAGGACGTGCCGATGAAAACGCCGTTGGCGGCGAGCTGGGCCGCCTCCAATTTCACCTTTTCCCGGTCGAATGGCACGTCCGCATCTTATCCCATCCGGCGCCATTTTCCATTTTCCATTTTTCCCGCCGGCCTTGCCAATTCATTTGCGCGTCATGCGTCAGCGACGGTGGCGCCGGGAAGCAGGGCGGGCAGTGGACGGCCCACCCGGCCACCTCTCCCCGGCCGCCGCGCCTGGCCCAAGTCGGATTTGACATCCGCCCCGGCTGGCCTATCCTATAACCGGACTGGATTTGTCCGATTATGGATGCCACCGCCGATACAATTGAGAGTTTTGTCAACTCGGAATACAAATATGGCTTCGTCAGCGATATTGAAACCGAGGCCTTCGCGCCCGGCTTGAGCGAGGACACCGTCCAGCGCATCTCCGACATCAAAGGCGAGCCGGCTTTCATGCGCGAATGGCGCCTCAAGGCCTTCCGCCACTGGACCACCATGACCGAGCCGCACTGGCCCAACGTCCATTATCCCCCCATTGATTATCAGGCCTACATCTATTACGCCGCCGCCAAGGAAAAGAAAAAACTCGGCAGCCTGGATGAAGTGGA
>JBEKUQ010000074.1:0-7715 GCA_049514835.1 Verrucomicrobiota bacterium
TCGGGCAGGTGTAGGCGCCGGCGGGGGCCGGAGGCCGGGCGGGGCGGGGCGCGAGGAATTTCTGGCGGCAATGGTCGCAGCAAAAGAACCAGGTTTGCCCGTCGCGTTCGGCGCGCAGGGCGGTGGCTTCATCCACCTGCATCCCGCAGACGGGATCAACGGCCATAGGACGGGAGCGGGGCGCTGCGAAGCACCGCCTGGCGCAGTTTAGTTTTGACGGCTTTGATGCGCTCGGAGTCGAGGATCTTTCCGCCGTCTTGTTCCGTGGCGTAGAAGCTGTCCACCGCCGCGCCTTTTTCGGTCAGGATTTTCGCCAGGGAAAGATCCAGCTCCAGGTCGGCCAGGGCGCGGGACACGTCGTACAAAAGCCCGACGCGGTCTTCGGCCTCGAGGTCAATGATGGTGCGGGTATCAGAGCTGTCATTGTCCACTTCGATCACGGTGGGGATGCGCTCGCCCTCGATGGATTTGTAAAGGGAGGGCGCGGCCTTGGTGCGGGCGATCAGGGCGGGCAGGTCCACCGGGACATCGGTGAGGACCTTGTGGGCCAGGCCCTCGAACTTCTCGCGCTCCTCCCGGTTGGCCAGCAGGCCGGTTTTGGCGTCGGTGACGTAAAACGTGTCAATAATAATGCCATCGGTGCGCGTGAGGATTTCCGCGCCCAGGATGTTGAAGCCGGCGGCCGTCAGGCAGCCGGTGATGTTGCTGAAGAGCCGGTCGCGGTCCCAGGTGCAAACCGTGGCCGTGCTGTAGCCGCGGTCCGGCTCGTTCTGCCAGGAGACAATGGGGGCCAGGGCGTTTTCGTCGCCCGGGGTGAGCTGCAGGTGGATGAAGCGATGGACCTGGGTGACGTCGCGCAGGATTTCGCGGGCGTCGTTGACCTGCCAATAGCGGGGCGGCAGGTTTTGGAAGTGGGCCTGCACTTCGGCCGGATCGAAGGTGGGCGGGGCCATGCGCTGCACCTGCTCGATGAGCAATTCGCGCTGGCGGTTCTCGGCCAGGCGAAACTCGGTGGCGCCGGAGAGCAGGGCCAGCGCCTTGCGATAGAGCCGCCCCAGGGCCGCGTCCTTAAACCCGTTCCACAGTTGGTCGCTCGTGGCCATGGAATCCGCCAGCGTGTGCAGCGTGAGCATGGAGAGATTCTGCTCGGTCTGAATCTGGCGCGCGAAATTGCGGATGACGGCCTCGTCGTCCAGGTCGCGGCGCTGCGAAATCTGGGCCATGGCGAGATGGTGTTCAATGAGCAGGCTGAGGGTGTGGGTTTGGGCGCCGTCCAAACCGAGCCGGCAGGCGACGCGCAGGGCCTGCTGGACGCCGACCAGGGCGTGGCGGCCGGTGCGGAAGGCCTTGCCGGAATCATGCAACAACAAGGCCAGGTAGAGCAGGAACGGCTGCTCCACGCCGCGAAAGAGTTCGGCGTATTCGGCAAAGGGCTTGGCCTTGGACTCCCAGACCTGGTCGAGTTTTTCCAGGCAGACGAGGGTGTGCTCGTCAGCGGTGTAAAGGTGATAGAACTCGTGTTGCACCAGGCAGGTGAGGCGGCCGAATTCGGGCAGGAATTTTCCCAGGAAACCCACATCGTGCATCTGGCGCAGGGCCGGGGCGACGTTGCCGCGCTGGTCGAGGATTTCCAGGAAGGTTTCCCGCACATGGGGGTCGCGCAAAAAGGCGTTGTCCACCAGGCGGAGGTTCTGCCGGATGAGCTGGGCCAGATCGGGGTGGAGTTTGAGGCCGCGCTGCTGGGCGTGCAAAAACAGCCGCATGAGGCGGCGCGGACTGTCCCGAAAAATGCCGGAGGAGAGGGGAAGCATTTCGCCGGCGGCAAACTTCAAGCCGTCGGCGGTCTGCTCGGCGGCGGCCTTGCGCCGGAGGAAGCCGGGCAGCCGCAGGAGGGGCCGGGAAGCCGGCACCAGCGCCAGCCGCTGTTCGGCGGTGCGGGTGATAAGGTCAATGTTGCGCCCGTGGGTGTAATAAACCTTCATGAATTTTTCCAGGCGCTCGCCGGGCGAACGGTCGCGCCAGCCGAGATTGGCGGCGACCGACGGCTGCACGTTTTTGTTGAGGACATCGGAGGGGCGATCAAGGAGGTATTGCAGTTCGTTGCGGGTGCGCAGGAGGAAGTCGTAGGCGTTTTCGAGCTGTTTGCGTTCGGCGCCGCTGATGACTTCCTTTTTCTCCAGTTCCCCGGGGGTGCGGGTGCGGTCCTTGAAAAAGGCCATCCAGAGCAGGTTCTGGTAATCGCGCAGGCCGCCGCAGCCGTTTTTGATGTTCGGTTCCTGCATGCAGGCGGAGTTGCCGTATTTGTCCCGCCGCGCCTTCTGGTCGAGCAGGCGGGCCTGGATGTATTCATTCTCATGCCCGCGCACGCACCGGGCCAGGAGTGTGTTTTCAAAACGATCGAACAAGGGCGCGCTGCCCAGGATCAAGCGGGCTTCGATGAGCGAAGTTTTGGACTGCATGTCGCTGTTGGCGACCACGACGCAATCCTCGATGGAGCGCACGGAATGGCCGACCTTCAGGCCCATGTCCCACAGGGTGTAAAGGAGGCCGTCCACCAGCGCGGCCAGGGCGGGCCGGGCCTTGCCGTTGACCACTCCTTCGCCGTCGTGGAGGAACATGATGTCAATATCGCTGTAGGGATTCAACTCGGCGCGGCCATAGCCGCCGATGGCCACCAGGGCAAACGCCACCGGCGGAAGCCCGGCCGGCAGGGGCGAGCCATTTTTAATTCCCTGTAAAATATATTGGAGCAGCAGATCGAGGATGGCCGAGCGCGCCCGGCAAATCTCCCGTCCCGAGGCGCCGCCGCGATGGAGGATTTTGAGGCGGTGGTTTTCGACCTTGAGAAAAGTCTTGTAGCGTCCCAGTTCCTGCCGGGGCAGGACGCCGGGCGGCAGGGCGAGCCGCGCCCTGGCGTTCGCCTCAATTTTTTCCAACAACGTCATATCCGCCCAGAGCTTAGGGCAGAGGGCGCGGTGAAGCAACCACGGGGGGAGCGGAAATTATAAATGCAAAATGATAAATGATAAATGGGGCCAGCTACTCGATGGGGGCGAGCGGGACATGGGCAATCGAAAGGCAATTGCCACAAGCGGACGAAGTCAAATGGAATTACTGTTCCGCCATAAATTTGTCAGGGCGATTCCACGGTCAGCAGCGCCACGGAATCGTGGTCGCGGATGAAGAGGCGGTTGCCGGAGACGACCGGGTAGGCGTAGGTGGGGGAGTCGGCCACCTTGATGCTGGCCACTTCCGTGTAGGCCTTGTCACTGGGTTGCACGACGTAGAGCTGGGACTTCGGGGTCAGTGCCAGGAGGACGGAGCCGGCATCCACCACCGAACCGTAGCCCTGCGGCCCTTTGGCCTCGGTGTCGGTCCAGGCGACCGCGCCGGTTTTGGCATTGACGCAAAACAATTTGCCCTGCTGGGAAACACCGTAGAGGAAGCCGTCCTTGAGCACGGCCGTGCCGAACTGCGGCGAAACGTCGGCGGCGGTCCAAAGCTCGGTGGTGGCGAAGGCATCGCCTTGCTTGGAAACCTTGACGGCGTGCATGCCGCGGCCCGCGCCGGCATAGATGAGCGTGTCGCCGTCAACAATCGGCGTGGCGGCATTGTAATTCATGCCCATCGCCGCGAAAGGCGTCTGCCAGGCCGTCGCTCCGTCGGACAGGCGAATCCCGACGAAGCTCTTGTCGGTCAAGGCCACGACGATTTTTGTGCCCGCGACGGTCATGACGACCGGGGAAGCGTAGCCCGGCCCGCCGTTTTTCCAGAGCCACTTTTCGTCGCCGGTTTTCAAGTCATAAGCCGTCACTCCGCCGTCCGACGCGCCGCCCACCTGCACGACGCACAGGCCGTCCACGAGGAGCGGTGAGGAACCGGTGTAAAACCTGGGCCAGGTGGTGGCGTCCTTTTTCTGCCAAAGCTGGGCGCCATCGGCCGCGTTCCAGCAGGTGAGAATGCCGGTCACGCCGAAGGTGACGACCTTGCCGTCGGCCACCGCCGGGGAACTGCGCGGCCCGCCGTGGGCGCTGCCCGAAGGAGCAGCCGGCGCGGGAGCTTCATATTTCTTGCGCCAGATTTCCTTGCCGTCGGCGGCGTTGAGACAGATGACGTTTTCCTCGGCGTCCACGCGCGAGAAGACGAAGAGATGGTCGCCGACCAAAGCCGGGGTGGTGTCGCCCAGGCCGACGGACTGTTTCCATTTCTGGGCGAGCTGGGAGGGCCACGCTTTGGGGGCCTTGAAGCCCTCCGCTTTGGCGTCGCGATTGGCGCCGCGCCACTGGGGCCAATCCTGGCCGGGGGCGGCGAAGGCGGCGGAGAGGAGAAGACTGCTGAGAATCGCGGTGTGAAGGAGAGTTCTGTTTTTCATAAGCGATGGTGTTGAATGCTTCAATGACAAGGGCCGGCGAAAACTGGTGTAAGAACGGCAGCGACCATAACGCCGCGGCCTTCCGGGTTCAAGGAAAAACAGGACATGGCGCGCGGATTCGTGCGGATCGGATTGGCAAAGAGGAAGTCAGAAGGAATGGGCGGCAGGATGCCGCCGATACCGGCAGGCCAGAGGCCTGCCCTGCACGGATTCGCGGTGGGCCGGGAGGCGACGCGGGAACTACGCGGGGGCGGCGGCTTCTTTTTCTTTTTTGGCTTCGGACGGCTTGGCGGCTGGCTCGGATTTTTTGTCGCCGGCATCAGTCTTGGCCTCTGGAGCGGGTTCCTGCGGGACGGGGACGTCCACAAATTCGAGGATGACCATTTGGGCGGCGTCGCCCTGGCGGAAGGCGCGGTATCTCCAACTGGGGCTGCCAAGATGGACGATGCGGGTGTAACCGCCGCGGCGCTCTTTTTGGGTGGGGGCGATGACGTTGAAGAGGGTTTTCACGGCTTCCTCGTCCTGATGAAGACGGGCGGAGGCCAGGCGGCGGGCGTGGAGGGTGCCGGCTTTGCCGAGGGTGATCATTTTCTCGGCGACGGAACGGGCGGCCTTGGCCTTGGCCAGGGTGGTGGTGATGCGGCGATGTTTGATCAGGCTGCAAACCATGTTGGCCAACATGCGGTTGCGGTGGGTGCCGGTGCGTCCGAGTTTGGCGGTGCGTTTTAAATGGCGCATAGGAGCGAATTTATTCTGGGAGCTTGGTTTCTTCCTTGGGGGATTCGAGCAAACTCTGGTCAATGTTCATCCCCAGGGAGAGGCCGAGGCTGGCGAGCTTTTCCTTGATTTCGTTGAGGGATTTTTTGCCGAAGTTGCGGTATTTCAACATCTCGGCCTCGGTTTTCATGGAGAGCTGGCCGACGGAGGTGATGTTGGCGTTGTTCAGGCAGTTGGCGGCGCGGACGCTCAATTCGATTTCGTTGACGCTCATGTTGAGGAGCTTCTTGAGCTTGGCCTTCTCGTCGTCCTGCTTGGTTTCGGTTTCCTCAAACTCCACGGCGTTCTTGTCGTAGCCGATGAAGACGTCCAGGTGATGCTGGAGGATGGCGGAGGACTGGATGAGGGCGTCGTCGGGAGTGATGCGGCCGTCGGTCCAGATTTCCAGAATGAGGCGGTCGTAATCGGTCCGCTGGCCGACGCGGGCGTTTTCGACCGCGTAACGGACGCGGGTGACCGGGGAAAAGAGGGAATCAATGGCGATGACCCCGATGGGCTGGTCGGGCTTTTTGTTTTCATCGCCCGGACAAAAGCCGCGGCCGACCTTGATTTCGAGTTCCATCTCGAGTTTTTTCTTTTTGTCAAGGGTGCAGATGCGCTGGGCGGGGTTGACGAGCTCGACGTTCTGGTTGAGTTCGATGTCGCCGGCGGTGACTTCGCCTTCCTTGTTGACAGAGAGGAGAAGGGTCTGGGGATCGCGGCTGTGGCACTTGAAGAGGATTTTTTTGAGGTTGAGCACCAGGTCGGTGACATCCTCGACCACGCCGTCAATGGTGGTGAATTCGTGCTGGGCGCCTTCGACCTTGATGGAGGAGATGGCGGCGCCTTCCATGGAGGAGAGGAGGACGCGGCGCAGGGAGTTGCCGATGGTATGGCCGTAGCCGGTTTCAAAAGGCTCGGCGAAGAACTTGGCGTAGGTGTCGGTGGCGGTGGCGTCCTCGCGGGTCAACCGCTTGGGCATTTCAAAACGACCTAGACGAACTGGCATAGTTTCCTTTCACAATTTTAATCTGGCCTCTTCGCTGGTTCCCGCCACGAAGCGGCCCGTGTAATTGTTTTGTCCCGCGCGGGCGGGACGGTTTTAGTTTTAGCGGGAATAGAATTCGACGACGGCCTGTTCATTGGCCACGGGCTGGATGTCGGCGCGGGAGGGGATGCGCAGGACGGCACCCTTGCAGGCATCCTTGACCAGGGACAACCAATCTGGCACGACACGGCTGGTGGCCATTTCCAAATTCTTTGTGGCCAACTGACGGGAGACGCTGGTGTCCTTGACTTCCACCAGATCGTTGACCTTCAAACCGTAAGAGGGGATGTTGACCTTGCGGCCGTTGACCTTGATGTGGCCGTGGCTGACCATCTGCCGGGCGGCGGCGCGGGTGCCGGCAAAGCCCAGGTGGTAAACCACATTGTCCAGCCGCGTTTCCAGGATTTGCAGCATCTGTTCGCCGGTGACGCCGCGGCGCTTGAGGGCCCGCTCATAGACGCCCCGAAACTGCCGTTCCATCAGCCCGTAGAAATAGCGCAGCTTCTGCTTCTCGATCAGCCCCAGGCCGTATTCGGTGTGCTTGCGCCGGGACTTCGGTCCGTGAACGCCGGGGCCGTAGTTGCGGCGTTCCAGATATTTGTCCGGGCCGAACATCGGGATGCCGAAGCGGCGGCTGATGCGGGTGCGGGGTCCAGTATAACGAGCCATAATAAAATGCTATTGGATTGCGGATTGGGTGTTGGGTATTGGATATTGCGTTTTAAACGCGCCGTTTCTTGCGCGGCCGGCAGCCGTTGTGCGGAACAGGGGTGACGTCCTTGATGGCGCTGATCTCAAGCCCGATGGCTTGCAGGGCGCGAATGGCCGATTCCCGGCCCGAGCCGGGGCCTTTGACCCGCACTTCAATTTCCCTCATGCCGTGCGACATCGCCTGGCGGGCCGCGTCCTGCGCCACCTGCTGCGCCGCAAACGCCGTGCTCTTGCGCGAGCCTTTGAAGCCGACCCGCCCCGCGCTCGACCAGCCCAGCACGTTGCCCTGCATGTCCGTGATGGTCACATTGGTGTTGTTGAACGTCGCCAGGATATTGGCGATTCCCACCGCAATGTTCTTCGCGCCCTTGGCTTTGATGATCTTCCGGGCATTGGCGTCTTCGCCCAGCAACTCAGCCGCCGTCGGGGCCGAAACGGCCGCCACCAAGCCGGGAGGCGCGCCGGGGGGAGCACCTGGAGCCGCGCCGGGGGCGGCGGCGGGAGCAGTACCGGGAGCGGCACCGGGAGCGGCACCGGGAGCGGGGGCGGGCTTCTCTTTGCCGTCAGCGGGAGCCTCGGCGCCCACTGCTTTTTTGGGCACATTGGAGGCTTTGGGCGCATTGGGACCTTTGGGCGTTTCGCCTTCCGGTTTGCCCTCTTTCTTCGGGGCGGGCTTTTTTTGTTTGGGATCGTCAGCCATAGTATAAAATCAGTGAATGCCGGTCTTGGCGTTGGGATTGCGCTGCACGCCGACGGTCTTGCGCGGGCCTTTGCGGGTGCGGGCGTTGGTGGAAGTGCGCTGGCCGCGCACGGGCAGCCCGCGCAAAT
>JBEKUQ010000075.1:0-11748 GCA_049514835.1 Verrucomicrobiota bacterium
GTGGGCCAGGGATCCGGCCAGGGTCTGACCATCGCCCGGAACGTGGTGGTGAGCCGCCACCATGGGACGCTGACCTTTCAAACGCAGGAGGGCATCGGGACGGTCTTCACCATCCGGCTGCCGATCCATCCGGCCGCAGCCGCCCAACCGGAGGAGAAAGCGGCATGAAGAAGATTCTCTTCGTGGACGATGAACCGAACGTCCTGTCCGCCATCCAGCGCCAACTGCACGGGCGGTTTGAGGTGCAAACCGCCGTTGGCGCGGTGCCCGGCCTGGAAGCCCTGCAAAACGGGCGGGACTTTTCCGTGGTGGTGGCCGACATGGGCATGCCGAAAATCAGCGGGGTCGAATTCCTGGCCAAGGCCTGCGAAATGGCCCCCGACGTGGTGCGCGTCATGCTGACCGGCTATGTGAACCAAACCACGGCGGTCGAGGCCATCAATCAAGGAAGCATCTTTCGTTTCCTCAACAAACCGTGCTCCACGGAGAAGCTGGTCCAGGCGCTGGAGGCCGCCGTGGCGCAGCATAACCTCATCACCGCCGAGCGCGATCTCCTCGAGAACACGCTGGGCGGCAGCCTGAAGATCCTCTCCGAAATTCTGTCCCTGGCCGATCCAAAGGCCTTCGGGCAGGCCGAGGCCCTGCGCGACGCCGTGCGCCAGCTTGCCGCCTCCTTGAACCTGACTCCGACGTGGTATTTGGAAGCCGCCGCCCTGCTCTGCCAGATCGGCCTGGTCTCGGTTCCGCCCGAACTGGTTCTCAAATCCCGGCAGGGCCACGCGTTGAGCGCCGGGGAAAAGGAGATATTCAACCACATCCCGGAGGTGGGCAGCAGCCTGATCGCCCAGATTCCACGCCTGGAGGGCGTGGCCCGCGTCATCCTCTACCAGAGCAAGAACTTTGACGGCAGCGGTTTTCCTGAGGACAGCGTGGCCGGGGAGGCGATTCCCGTGGGCGCGCGCATGTTAAGAATTCTAGTTGACATTGCGCGGCTGGAGTCCGGCGGCCTGGGCCGCCCGGCCGCCCTGGGGCAACTGCGCGCCCGCACCGGCTGGTACGATCCGCGCCTGCTCGACGCCCTGGAGCACAGTCCGGGAGCCGCGGCGGCGCCGTCGTCCGATCCGGCCGTGGCCGCCACCACCGTGGCGTTTGCCGATCTGCGGGTGGGGCACGTCCTGCGCAGCAATTTGGAAACCAAGGGCAACATGCTGCTGGTGACGGCGGGCAACAAGATCACCCCGATGCTGATGCATCGCCTGCGCAACTTTTCTTCGCTCTACGGCATCCAGGAGCCGATTTTCGTGGAGGACGCCGGCGCCGCCTTCTTCAACCGCTCCGAGCAAAAAGCCGGCAAGGGATAGAGATGAGAAGCGCAGATGATCTCGGAAGCATTTTCATGGGTCGCATTTGTCGCCGGAATTGGCAACCCTGGAAGGACTGAAAGTTCCGTATCGTTTGTCCTTTATTTCAGAATCTAACTACCGCCCTTGGCGCAGTCGTGCCAGGGCGGCGGTCAGCAGGTCGTCGCGCGCGCCGGCGAAGGCGTTGGGTTCGGGCACGAAGGGCACTTGCGGCTCGAATCCGTTTTCGTCCAGCGGTTTGCCGTCCGGCTTGTAATCAATCCACAGCGGCACGGACACGGTCAGGTCCATGGGCAGATTGTAAACTTTTGGATTGCCGCTGGAACCGCAGGTGTGATCGCCCATGGTGGTGACGTTGGACGCGCCGAGCATCATGCCCACGAACGATTCGCAACTGCTCATGCACTTCTGCCCGATCAACAGGACGACCGGCTTTTCGTAGCGCCACGGGCCGAGCGGTTCCACTTGGCGCGGGTCTTTTTTGCTGAGGTTGGTGTAGGCCGGCCCGTCGCGAAACTGGCTGTAGGCATAGACAAATTCCTTGGGCACAAAACGGCCCGCGACCCGCAGCGCCAGATCTTCATTTCCCCCGCCGTTGCAGCGCACGTCCACGATCAACCCCCGGGTGTCGCGCATTTGCTCCAGCGCCTGGTGGAAGTGGTCCGGAATGGTGTCGTCATCCCACCCGTAGATGCCGGCGAACCCGAGGTTGTCCGGGGTGACGGCCCATTGCAGACGGCCCTCGGTGTGCAGGCTTCCCAAAATGGCTTTGTGAGCGGGCGGATTGGCGTTGGCCGCGCGGGGCCGGTCAAAAACGGGCACTTCGGTGCCGGCCAGCGTGAGCCAGACGTGCAGATCACGGAGCGGCCGGAGCATCTCGGCGCAAACCTCGGCGAATTCATCGGAGGTCCGGCACGCCAGGGCCCTGGGACGGTACTGCTCGCGCAGTTTGCCCCAATCCACTTCCGGGCGGAGGACGAACATGGCATAACCAAAATCAAAACTGTCCCAGAGCTGGTCGAAGGCGCTCTCCGCCAGGGCCGGCGTCAGGCCCGGATGCGGTTTGAAGCTTTGCTGCTCGAAGGCGGCCACGTAGGCCGCCGTCCGCGCCTCCTTGTCAACTATGAAGAAGCGCCGCGGGCCGTCCCGCGCATCAGCATCAACAATAATGTCCTTCGCCTCGGGAATGAGGGCGTTGGCCCCCGCGTGAAAGGAGGAGGAAAACTTGTGGTTGGCGATCACGCGCATGAGGGCGAAACGATCGGCCGCCCCGCCGCCGGCCACGGTGGCCGGCGGGAAGAGGAGATTGACCTGGGCCGGATGAAATCTCAACCAGACGTGGCTGATGGTTTCGGGGCGGGCCATCGCCGGGCTGGCGAGGCTGCCATCGCCGCGAGGAATGACCAACGCCCAGACCACGCCATCGCGGCAGTGGCCGATGCCCAAATCACACGGTCCGGCCTGGAGATGCAGATTGGTGGCAACTTCCAGGTTGAATCGAGACAACTGGAAAATGTCGGCTTCGGAAAATTGCCAGGGTCTGGCCCGTCCCGGCGCGGTGTCAGCGCCCGTCATGGTGGTGGGATAGCGTTGGAGAAGATCAATGGGGGCGGAAGGCCTGTTTTCCTGGGCCTGGGCGCGGCGGCCGGCGATCCAGAGGGCCACCGCGACAACGGCTCCCCAGCACAGCCAGGCGCCGGCTTGGGCGGAAAGGCGCGCAAGGTGCGTCTCCGGCCAGGACGGTCTGGAATAATATATTGGCCGCCGAAGCATGTCTTGGTCTATTTGACATGGAAGAGTTCTGGAGCGCAAGCCTTGTCTGGGCCGCCGAGGCTGGCCGGGTGCATTCCACTTTCCTGGCTTTTTCTACCGGCTCGTCGCGTCCTTGAGGTTTTTGTTTTCCACGAAAACCAGCGAGGCGGAATTCAGGCAGAAACGAAGGCCGGTCGGGGGCGGGCCATCCTCGAAAACGTGGCCCAGGTGGGCGTCGCAGCGGGCGCAGAGGATTTCCATGCGCTGGCCATCCCGGTCCAGTTGAGTCACGACGTTTTCCCTGGTGACCGGCTGAAAAAAGCTCGGCCAGCCGGTGCCGGAGTCATACTTGGCCTCCGAAGTGAACAAGGGCAGGCCGCAACAAACGCACTGATAAACCCCCGGCTTGTGCAGGTCGAAGAACGCGCCGCAAAAGGCGGGTTCGGTGCCTTTGGCGCGCGCGATGGCGTACTGCTCGGCGGTCAATTGTTTCCTCCATTGGGGGTCGGACTTCACGACCTTGGCCGTGTTGGTCAGAGGGCCGGGCACTCCTTTTTCATCTAAAAAGCGCACTTGAATCATGGTGATTGGGTTGGGGGTTGAGATGGGGGCCGCCCCGGCGCGATCCCCCTGGGTGCAGCCCGTCTGGGCCGCCGCCAGGATGGCCGCCGCGAGAACTGTTCTAATGCTCAACATTTGTTTTGCTTTTCATTATACCCGGTCTGGGGCATTATTCAAGCAGCGCGAACCGAATCTTCCGCCGCCTCCGGCTGCGACGGGGGGGCGGGCATCGGATATGGCGGCGGGCGGTTTTCCGGTTTGCGCGCGGCGCTTTTGCGCCTTAAGTTATTGGCGGCCGGAAGCAAAACCTCGCAGTTTGGAGCAGTTGAGAAAGAGTCAATGAAAAGGCATGCACGAATTTCGCCCGCGGAGTGGGAGGTCATGAGAATCATCTGGGCTGGATCCCCGATCCTGGCCCGCGAGGTCATCGCCCGACTGGGCCGAAGTCGGAACTGGCACGCCAAAACCATCCGCACCCTGCTGGGGCGGCTGGTCAAGAAGCGCGTCCTCCATTTCCAGAAACAAGGCCGCGCCTATCTTTACCGGCCCCTGGTCCCGCAGGCCGAGTGCGTCCGGGCCGAATGCCAGTCGTTTTTGGACAGGATTTTTGACGGGGCGTTGGTCCCGCTGTTTGCGCAGTTCCTGGAAGGCCGTGAAATATCCGATTCCCAAAGGAGCGAACTCAGGCTCCTGCTGGAGGCGAAGAAAAAGCCGCGGAAGCGAAATTGAGCTTTCTATGAGAAAGCCTGAATGATAAACAGGAAGGTCATTGAATAATTATGATTAGAAGTCCAATTCATGTTGCGGTCACCGGCGCGGCCGGGGCCATCGGGTATTCCATTCTATTCCGGCTGGTTTCGGGCCAGATATTCGGCCACGACCAGCCGCTGGTGGTGCGCCTGCTGGATATTGAGCCGGCGGTGGCGGTGATGGGGGGCGTCATCCTAGAATTGGAGGATTGCGCCTCGCCCGTGCTGGAAAAGGTCATCGCCACGTCCGATCCGGCGGAAGGTTTCCGCGGGGTCAACTGGGCGCTGATGATCGGCAGCGTGCCGCGCAAGCCAGGCATGGAACGGAAGGATTTGCTGGCCATCAACGGAAAGATCTTTACCGGGCAGGGCCAGGCCTTGCAGAAGCATGCCGCCAAGGATGTCCGCATCCTGGTGGTGGGCAATCCTTGCAACACCAATTGTCTCATCGCCATGAACAGCGCGCGCGACATCCCGTCCGATCGCTGGTTCGCCATGACGCGGCTGGACGAAAATCGCGCCAAGGCGCAACTGGCCCGCAAGGCGGGCGTTGGCGTGGGCGCGGTCTCCAACCTGGGCGTCTGGGGCAATCACAGTCCCACCATGTTCCCCGATTTCTATCACGCCAAAATCAACGGCCAGCCCGCCGCCAAGGTCATCCCG
Source organism: Verrucomicrobiota bacterium (assembly GCA_049514835.1). Taxonomy (GTDB): domain Bacteria; phylum Verrucomicrobiota; class Verrucomicrobiia; order Limisphaerales; family Palsa-1400; genus JBEKOF01. The sequence continues at coordinate 5,087 of JBEKUQ010000075.1, forward strand.
GACGAAAACTGGCTCAAGACGGAATTCGTGGCCACCGTGGCCCAGCGCGGCACCGCCGTGCTGAACGCGCGCAAACTGAGCAGCGCGGCCAGCGCGGCCAGCGCGGCCATTGACACTGTCAAATCTATTATTACGCCCACGCCCGCCGGGGACTGGCACAGCGTCTGTGTTTGTTCGGACGGCAGTTACGGGATCGAAAAGGGCCTGATCTGTTCGTTCCCCGTGCGCCGCGACGGCAAAACCCTGCAAATTGTGCAGGGATTGGACCTGAACGAATTCAGCCGGGCGAAGATCAACGCCAGCGTGGAAGAATTGAAAGGGGAAAAAGCCATCGCCACCGAACTGGGCCTCTTAAAGTAAGCGCCGCAAGAGCCATCCGGCCGGGTGGCGCGCCGAATTGAAGCCGGTTGGTGGAGCCGATCTGCGCCTGACACAAGGAGGCATGGGAGTCCGGGCAAATAGTGATGTAGATTTAACGGTATTTGCTTAAAGACTTTCCCGTGTCTTGCCGATTCCTATGGTGACGATGGCTAGTGATGTTCCAATCCCTGTCGCCAACCTAAAGAACTGGGTTGCCGGCGGGCATCCGATGTTGCGCCGCGCCTTGCCTCAGGGCGGGGCGCGGCTGGCTTGGGTGTGGCGCGGCCTGGTGGCCGCCGGCCTCCTCTGCCTGGCGTCGGCCGCCCCGGCCCAAACCAACCTCCCGGCCTCGCCCCTGCTTCTGACCAATATCTCCGAAATATGGGGCGTGACCGGCCCGGCCGCGCAACAGCCCCAGCGCATTCGGGCCGAGGCGGTTATTGTATTCTACGATGTGGACTGGACGGTGGCCTTTGGATTATGTGAGGGCAAATTGACCTACCTCCCGATTGGCACCTCCAAGCTGCCGCTCAAGACCGGCCAGCGCATTCTCATCGACGGATGGGTCGTTCCCCAACGCGAGGCTTTTTCCTGGGACAAGACCAAGATAACGGTGTTGGAGGAAAACGTACCGCTCCGGGTCATCCCCGTCACGAGTCTGAGAACCAACACCCAGGAAATCAACCGCCAGTTGGTTTCGGTGGAGGGGCTGATTGATCAATACACCATCGTGGATGACACCCATTTGCGTTTGGCCTTTATCCTCAATGGCGAAACCGCGGTCGTCAATGTCCACCTTCACTCCGCCAATCAGGCCGTCGCCTTCCAGCAAGCCGATTTCGTCCGCCTCACCGGCTTTTTCATTGCTGACCTCGACCGCGATGGCAACACCAGCACCATGACACTTTGGGTGGATGGCGTGGAGAATGTTGAAAGAATCGGATCCGTCGCCGCCGACCCGCGTTTTGCGATTCCTGCCGTGCGGGTGGACCAGTTGATGACGGATCCGGCCTACAGCGGGTTGGTCCGGGTGGCGGGCGTGGTGCATGGCCATGAACCGGGCAAGTGGGTGACGATGTGGGACGAAACCGGCGAGGTCATGATTCAAAGCGCCCAGACCCAGCCCTTGCGCTTCGGAGACTGCATCGAAGCCATCGGTTATCCCTACCAAATCGGGGTTCGGCATTATCTGCGTCCCGGGCTTTATCGCATGGCCGACACGAACAAGCTGGCCCCTATTTCCGATTTTTCCACCAATGCCACCCTCCGTTTGGCGGCGCAGATTCAATGCCTCGGCCCGGAGGAGGTCAACCGCCACCCCCAGGTCAATCTTCGCGCCGTCCTCCTCTGGTCCGATGCGGCCACTCCATTTGTTTACGTGCAGGATTCCAGCGGTTGCGTGCGCGTGGTCAATCCAAAGTTCATTGACCCCAACCAATCCGACGGCACGATTCTCAACATTGAAGGGGAAGTGGCCGCTGGCGCTTACGTGCCGGTGGTCACCAACGCCGTCGCTTCCCGCGGCGGATGGACCACGCCGGACCCCCCCGAATTCACCGACCTGTATCAGGCGCTGTCGGGCGCCGTGGAAGGCCGCTTTGTGGAAATGCGCGGCTACATCCGCAACGCCAGTCTGGAGAACGGCCTGACCCTGTTGCATCTGAGCACCAGCCAGGGAGAGTTCCAAGCCTGGGTTCCTGGCTCTGAGCCTTCTCCATCCTGGGTTGGATCTGTCGTTCGCATCCGGGGTGTTTGCGCCGCCACTTCCAACGATCGTCACCAGCTTACTGGCATCGAATTGTGGGTGCCGGCTGGCGGCAATATTCTGATTGAGGAAAAGGCCCCGGACGATCTTTTCGCCTCGCACTTGCGCTCCCTGGGCAACCTGCGTCGCTTCAATTCCCAGCAGTTTGTCAATCAGCGCGTGCGAACTGCCGGCACCGTGGTGCTCCAGGAACCCGGACGATACCTCTATGTCCAGGACGGCACGGACAGTGTTTTGGCTTTGAGCCAGCAAACTGACCTCCTTCAGCCCGGGGACTTGGTGGAAGTCGTCGGTTTCCCCGGCAACGAGGGCCGCCGCTTTCTCCTGCGCGAAGCGGTCTTTCGGCGCCTGCGACATGGCGTTGAACCGACCCCGCTGCCATTGCCCGCCCGCCATGTGGTCAACCCGAGCCTGGAAGGATCGCTCGCCAGGTCGAGTGGCACGCTTCTGGACGCGTTTTGGAAAGATGGCCAGGCCCGCTGACGAATACGGGCACCCGGCTTCCTTCAACCTCCATCTGCGCTCCTGGAACGACGCGGTTCTCCTGGCCACGCCTCCGTGGTGGACTTTGTCGCGCCTGCTCGTCTTGCTCCTGGTCGTCGTCCTTGGCTCCGTCGTCGCCTTGGCTTGGGGCCTGTACATCTCCCATAAGAACACGCTTCTCCATCGTGCCCAGGCTGAACTTAAGTCCGCCAATGCCCAATTGGAAGACCGCGTCCTGCTGCGCACGGGCGAATTGCGCGAACAAATCAAGGTCAAGGAACTGGCTCTCTCAGATCTCGCTCAGGCCCAGCAACGCCTCATGCTGGCTTCCCGCCAGGCGGGCATGGCGGAAGTGGCCACCAGCGTTCTCCATAACGTCGGCAACGTCCTCAACAGCGTCAACGTCTCGGTCTCCTGCCTCCGTGACCGCGTTCAGCATCTGCGCGTCGAGTCCGTTGGCCAGACCGCCGCGCTCCTCAACCAGCCCAACGGGCAATTGGCCGGTTTCCTGCAAGAGGACGCTCGCGGTCGCACCGTGCCGGTCTTCCTGGCCAAACTTGGTGAAAACCTCGTCCAGGACAAGCTGGAACTCAGGACCGAGATCGAGTCCTTGATCAAAAGCGTCGAACACGTCAACGCCATCGTCTCCATGCAGCAGAACCACGCCACTCTGGGCGGCGTTCTGGAACGCTTGGAAGTCAGGAGCATCATCGAAGACGCCATCCACATCAACTCGGCCGCTTATGACCGCCACGGCATTGCCTTGGTTCGCGACTTCCAACCCGTTCCGCCCATTCTGGTGGACCGCCACAGGGTCATGCAGATTCTCATCAACCTTCTCGGCAACGCCAAATACGCCTTGCAGGGCAGGTCCTCCGGCAAACGCGTCACCGTCTCTGTTTCCTCTCCGGCTCCCCGCTGCGTTCGCATTACCGTAACCGACAACGGCTGCGGCATCGCCCGGGAAAACCTCGATCGCATCTTTTCCCAGGGCTTTACCACCCGCAAAGAAGGCCACGGCTTCGGCCTGCACAATGGCGCCCTTGCGGCCAAGGAACTGGGCGGCTGCCTCGCCGTTCAAAGCAACGGACCCGGCCAAGGGGCCGCCTTTACCCTCGAACTTCCGTCCCGTCCCAGCCACATTAAGGAGACCAAGGAACTGAAAGGACCGCTGCCTTAGGGCGCCGAGAGGAGGCATATCCGGCCTATCTGGTTTGGCTGGTGGCGCGCCATTTCATCGAACGCGAGAGGGTTCACGCTTGCCAGTGGGATGCGCAGGCGAATGATTGGCTCCCCGTGCCCTTTTCCAAAAAGGAGGACCTCGACCCGATTTACGGAGAGCGGCTGGTGCGCGAGTTGCGCGAGATCGTGCGCGAGCCGTTGCCGGAGCGGAGCGACCCGCGTTCCAAGAAATGGAACATGCAGGAGCGCTTTCCCCAGGACTGGGTACACCTCCAGGGGCAGCTCCATGAGCGGTTGGCGAGGAGAGGTCAGGCGGGGGGTCAGGCCGCCGGCTTGGGGTTGCGGTTGGCCAGGCCGCGGGCCGTTTGCTTGCGGCGGAATTCTTCGTAGGCGGCGCGATGTTGCGGGTGTTTGTTGCCCAGGATGGCCACGGCCAGCAGGGCGGCATTGACCGCGCCCGGTTTGCCGATGGCCAGGGTTCCCACAGGAATTCCACCGGGCATCTGGACCATGGACAACAAGGAATCCATGCCGTGCAATGACCTGGATTCCATGGGCACGCCCAGGACGGGGAGACACGTTTTCGCGGCGGTCACGCCGGCCAGATGGGCCGCGCCGCCCGCCGCGGCGATGATGACCTCCAAGCCGCGCGCCGCCGCGCCGGAGGCGTATTCGAAGAGCAGGTCCGGCGTGCGATGGGCGGAGATGACCTGGACTTCGTACGGAACGCGCAATTCCTCCAGTTGGCTGGCCGCGTGCTGCATCGTTTCCCAATCCGACTGGCTGCCCATGATGAGGCCCACGAGGGGCGGCTTTTTTTCGTCTGACATCGGCCCGCAGCCTAAAGTCTCAGGCTCGGAATTTAAAGCGCAAAATTTACTTCGCCGCCTTCTCCAGGGCGTTCGCCACGATAGCCGGCGTCAGGATGGTGGGAAGCACCTCCGGATCCCGGTTGGGCTCTTTGGGATAGACCAGCACCAGCGGCACGCCCGCCGAGCCTCGCCACTTCACCAGCTCCCGCGCCATCGCCGGGTCTTCATCCGTGAAATCGGCCACAAACGACACCGCGCCGATTTCCCGCAGCTTGGTTCGCGTCTGGTCAATTTCCAAACTCGAGGCCTTGTTGGCAATGCAAGTCAGGCAGGTTTTGGCGGTGAAATCCACCAGCACGGGGTGACCCTCCTGGCGCGCTTGTTCCACCGCCTGCGGACTCCACGTTTTCCAATCTATGCCGGTTCTGGAAGGGTTGGGCAAAAGCGCGTAGCAATCCGCCGCCACGAGCAGGAGGCACGCCGCCGCGGCCAACGCTTTGCGGCGGGTTCCGCGTTGCACGAACTGCCCCCACATCCACGCCGCCAGCGCCAGCGTCGCCAGAAAAAACTCCAGCAGCAGCATGTCTGCCTGATTTCTGGTTGACCCATAGACCAGCCACAACGCCGTCCCCAGCATGGGAAAGCCCATGGCGATTTTGAATTTTTCCATCCACGCGCCCGGCTTGGGCAGCGCCTTGAGCAGACGCGGTTGCCAGCAAATCAACATAAAGGGGATGGCCAGACCGGCCCCGATGGCCAGAAACACCAGCAGCGTGATGACGGCCGGTTGGGTGAAGGCGAAAGCCAGCGCGCCTGTGAGGAACGGGGCGGTGCAAGGCGTGGCCAAAATGGTGGCCAGAATGCCGTTGCAAAATGCTCCGCCGTAGCCGTGGCGCGACGCCAGGCCGGAGGCCGTTCCCATCACGCCCGCGCCCAGGCTGATTTCAAACAGGCCGAACAGGTTGAGCGCGAGCAACGTCATCAGCACCGTGAGAATCACCCGGAATTGCGGATGGCGAATGGCATCGCCCCAACCCGCCGCTCCCCCGGCGTGCTGGGTGGCCATGGCCAAACCTGCCAGCACGAGAAACGAAGCCAGCACTCCCGCGCCATAAACCAGTCCGAGACGCTTCACCCGCTCCGGCGCTTCCTTGGATTGACTGACAAATCCGAGCGCCTTGAGCGCAATCACCGGCAGCACGCACGGCATCACGTTCAAAATCAGCCCGGCCAGAAAACCAATAAGCAATTCCAGCGCCAGCGCCCCTGGCGAAGTCGCGCTGGCCGCCGGCTTCCGGCACGGCAAATTCACCTCCACCGCCACTCGCTGGTGCAAATCATTCGTGCCCACGATGATTCCGGTCAACTGCTCCGGCCAGGGGCCATCGCCTTTCTTGACCATTTTGCGCAGGCGAACATGGCCCGGCTCTCCCGGCAAAACTTCCGTCGCCCCCTCCACCTCGGCCCCTTGTTCCGCGAATGGATAGAAATCCGCCGCCTGGCCCGCCGATTCCCAGTCAATAATAACAGCGCGCGGGCTTTGCCTCGAGGTGTTTTGCCATTGCGCCGTGGCCATGGCCGGCGCGTTGGTTTGCGGCAGGCGGGCGCGCCATTGTTCGAGCAAACCCGCGTTGGCCGAAGGCTGGTCCTCGCCGCCCACGATCAGGCTTGCGCTCAACTTTGCGGTGTAACGGTTGCACGTATTCTTGCATTCCATCCAGCCCGCTTCGGCGCTCAATTGCACCGGACCCGGGCGCAACTCCGCCGCCAGCTTGATGGGAACCAGCAGCACCACCAGCTTCTCATAGCCGTAAGTATAAAGCGGCGTGTCGCCGGCGGGCGTGACCGTTTTTTCGGGGACCGGCCACTGGATCGCGCCCGCGCTGACTCCCGGCGGAAGCGTCCACGCCACCGTGGTCGGGATGCCCGCGTCCCCGGCGAAGCGCCAATAAGTATGCCAGCCGGAAGCCATTTTCAGTTCCACTCCGGCCCAAAGCGTTTCCCCCGGCTTGGCTGACTCGGCCGAAAGCAGCAGGCGGGTCTGCGTCGTTGCCCCGCCA
>JBEKUQ010000076.1:0-7667 GCA_049514835.1 Verrucomicrobiota bacterium
TGGTGCAAGCTCAACCGTAGCACTCTCAACATGACCATGAGGCCCTATCTTTGACCCAGTCCAAATCCAATGTCCCGAGGTGAGACGCATACCCTCTCCTGAGATGGCATTACCAAGTTCAAAACCCTTGTCGGTGGCTAATTTTCTGGCCAGTGACTTTGCTTGCTCCTCGGTTAGTGGTTGGTTTGCGTGCTCGTCGGTTAGCGGTGCGCTCTGATGCGAACCCGAGCACCCAGCCACAAGAAACAGGGAAATGACGATGCACGATATTCTCATAATGGCTCCGTGCAATGCACACCATTCGAGCCACGGGAGGAGCTTAATCCTGCGGAGGCAACGGAGTCAACCGAAAAACAGTGACCCCACGCCCCCACGCCCCCATTCACTGACCGTTTGGGGCAAGCCTTTTCTGCAATGCCCGGCCCAGTTTCTCAATTTCCCGGCTCCGGCTTGCCTCCGGACGCGCCATCGCGTACACTGGCAACATGACAGCCGTGGAAGTCATTGAACAGATTCCGTCGGCGAGACGCCGACGGGTGCAACCGAGACGGTCGCGCTCCCCCAGAAAGTCGCCAATGATTGGGGAGATTGTGGGTCGCCATTGGTTCTGGTTGGCTTCATCGGGACCGCCGCATTGGCAGGGCGTTGACCCCCCTTTTACGATGGCAAGGCGGAGAGGTTGGATTGAATTTCTTTCGTCCCTGACGGGACTTGATTTTGCTTTTGGGAGGATACCCAGCCATAAATGGCTGGGCTATTTTCGCCCATAGAGCTGGCGATTGCCACTTGTTCAATTCGGCCGGCGAGTGCGCGTTTTTGGTAATAACCCAGCCATTTATGGCTGGGGAATCGTCCATGAGAACAAAATCAAGTCCCGCAGGGACGAAAGAAAGAAGTTGTCAGCCCGCATGACCGAGGAACGCGAAGGCGATCTGATTCTGATCGCATGTTGGGCTCATACGAGGCGAGGGTTTCATGAAGGGTTGGCGGAGAGCAAACTGGCCGCATGGTTTGTTCGGCAGATCGGGCACCTTTACGCAGTGGAAAAAGAGTTGCGCCAGAAAAAAGCCGGGCCGCAATTAAGGGCGGCCATGCGCGTGTGGCAGAGCCGCCCGGTTCTGGCCCGGCTGCGCCGGGCAATGGAGTTGGTCCGGCGACGGACTTTGCCGCAAGGGTTGCTCGGTCAGGCCATTGATTATGCATTGAAAAGGTGGGATGCACTGACCCGGTTTGTCGAGGACGGCATTCTGGAAATTGACACAAATCTCCTTGAGAACTCCATTCGGCCGAGTGCTCTTGGAAAGAAAAATTGGCGGTTCATTGGGCATCCTGAAGCCGGGGAACGCAGCGCGGTGATCTACACCTTGCTGGGCAGTTGCCGCCGGCATGGGATCAACCCGTTTGATTACCTGAAAGATTTGTTCACCCGCTTGCCGGCGGCCAAGATCACCCAGATCAAAGAGTTTACGCCAGCGGCCCGGGCCAAGGCCAAAGCGGAGAAAGTGGTCGCTCAGGCGGCTTGACGGCCAAGCAATTGATTTTTCGTTCATTTTTACCGCTTGACATACATTGCCGCACAATGTATTGTGTCGCTATGATAAACAAAGAACTTGTGGCGGCCTCCACCGAGCCTTTGATTTTATCCCTTCTGGCCGGCGGCGAGAGCTATGGCTACGCCTTGATCCAAGAAGTGAAACGGCTTTCCGGCGACAAAATCCAATGGACGGACGGGATGCTTTACCCGGTTTTGCACCGGATGGAGCATCGAGGTTTAATCAAGTCGCGCTGGGACGAAAGGGAGACGGGGCGGAAACGCAAATACTACTCAATCAAAAAGGACGGCAGAACGGCGATGGTCAGACATCACGAACAATGGTCGTTGGTTCATGGCGTTTTGTCCGGCCTGCGAAAGGAACAATATGTTTAATCTCGACCAGGCAATTTTGGAATGGCGGCGGCAGATGCTCGCTGCGGACATCAAATCCCCCGTGCCGCTGGACGAACTGGAAAGTCACCTGCGCGACGAAATCGAGCAGCAGGTAAAATCGGGCTTGAGCGAGGCAGAAGCCTTCAAGACTGCCATCCAGAAAATCGGGCGGGCGCATCTAGTCCAACACGAGTTCAAGAAAGTCGAATCAAGATGGGAAGGCCTCGAGTGGAAACTGACGGAAATCCTGTTGGTGGTTGGCCCGGTCCTGGCTTCGTTGGGTATGGGCAGATCTGTGCTTCTTAACAGGGGCATGACTCCCGGCCAGAAAATGTCCTGCCTGGCTGCGTTTGCCACGTTTACTTTGCTCGTATGGGGCGGGCGATTGGGTTACAGAGTTTTCCCGGTCATCCGTGCCAGGCGAATGAGGAATGCCATCGGCATTTCAACCTTCGTGCTGCTCTTGGTTCTTTTCCTCGTGGTCTTGCAGCGGCACGACTACACCGTGGGCCAATTGCCTGTGGCGGTCGTTTGGGGCTGGGTTACTCCGATGGGGGCCTGGGCCGGTTTGTATTGTGGAATCGAAACAGCCGCGCGGAAAAAACTCGCGCTGCCTGGTTTGTGAGCGGAAGATGGCATGGTGCCGGAAACCGGGCGTGGCCGCTCAGACGGATACCCAGCACCGACCGTCCCCCAATTGTCAAACGCAGATTCCCTTTTCCGGGCTGGCCCCATTTATCAAACCAAACCCTGCGCCCCGGAGGCGGATTGATAATCGAACACACCCGGCGCCGTGGTGATGGAGGCAAGCTGCTTCCTCATAAAATATGACAATACCACGAACTGACCAGAATGGCGCTTAGTTAGTGCGTAAAACTTTGGCTCTCAATGACTTGCGAAAGCGCCGCCTTCAGTCCCGTCAAGCCCGCAACGGTAGGGCCAGACTCCGTCGAGCCGTGACTTCAGTCCCGTCAGGGACGACATCGTTGTAGAACCCAGACCAAACACGCTTTCAAGCTCCGGTAGGAGCGGCATCATCTGCCTGCCGCTCAAAACGCGGTTCGTAACGCCCTGTAATCAAGCGTCTTACAAGCCGGTTTTCTTATCTAAGCGCCATTCGTGTCACTCCCGGCTATTGTAGAAAATGGCTAGCTCAGTTGGTAGAGCAAAGGACTGAAAAATCGCTTTTGACTCATTTCACCCCGTTTCTTCCCATCGCTTGGACCCTCAAAAAAACCTTGATTCTATTGGCGAAAACCGTGTTCTGCCCGTTTTCACCGCGGTCGCAAAAATTCAGCAGAACGGACGGACAACTAGCACAACAACTAGCACAAACTGGAAGCCAGGGACTGAACTTGGTGTAGCGTCGAGCCTCTGGCTCGACATCGGCGCACAGCGCCGACACTACAACATCGTGGCGTGATCTTCCGGCTCAATGGCATCGTCAGGGCGCTCTTTGGCGTCTGCCCGGTCCTTCATGGTGGGCTGGCGGGACGGCACGGTTGCGCCAAAAAGAATCGGGTCAAATGGAACTTGCTCCTTTGCGGATTTCTTTTCCTTAACTTTCATCACGCGCAAGCTAATCCCTTTCGGCTTGGACCGCAAACCCAAAGACACGCCCTTTTTGTTTTGGGAGACGAAAAATCGGCGGACGGCATTCCCCCGCCTTGTCCGCCGTAGCTTTGGCGAAGGCGGAGGCTCGTTCCCGTGCTTGTCCCGTCGTAGGCTTGGCGAAGGCGGATCGCCTGTCCCGCCGTAGGCCAGGCGAAGGCGGATCATCCGGCTTGCTCAAGCCGGGCAGGCCAAGCCGAATGCCAACACGCGAACGCTCCGCCCCGAAAAGTGCCTGGTCGTGAAGTCGCTGGATTCCAGCTTGCGCCCTGTTTGCCCTTCGCAACATGGAATCCACCGCCATCACTACCAGGGAGTTGAAGCCAGGGAGGGAAGGCCACTTTTGGGGCGTCAATGTTGGTTTCCGCTGTCGCGGAGGGGGAACGATCAGACTGTGCCATCACTCGCTCTCAGTCGCTGCGGGCGGCAGCGCGCGCATGATGCCTAACGACCGTGCTCACCGACGGGAGGGAGCCGGCAGTGACTCATCAACGCAGACGAGCGCCGAATCGGCTGCCTCCCGTTCGGTGCAGCGCAATACTTAGCCCGTTTCATTGTGCCAGATGGTACGAAATCCACACACAGTATAGGGCCACCAAAGCCAAGTACGAATAATAATGGGCCTTCAGCACAGCGAACCAAAACGTCCGCGCGCCAACTTCCCTCATCCTGTGCCGCAAATAGTACCCCTCCAAGAATACCGAGAGGGCAAAACAGGGGGCTACCACCGCAACCAGAAACAAGACGACAGCCGGTAACGTCGCATAAAGCCGGTCAACCATGACAATTCCTTGCCCCAAAACGGCAATAGTGATCAATGCGACTGGAATGCCCAAAATGGTGGACAGGACGTTCGCTACAGAGACATCGCGCCAACGGAATGGAGCGCTGCGCCGTAGCGTGCAGGTCTCGATCACTATAATGGGGACCAAGGCGAGACACGCCAAGAGCGGCTGTGGAAAGAACACCGGCGTGGCAACGTTTGCGAGTATGGGGACGGTGCTCATGGCTTAACAAACTAATATACAGGAGGTTCTTCGTGTATCAAATTAAAACGGATTCCCTGGCGCTTCAATCAAATCGCTTTGCAAATCCGTTTCTGTCGCCGGCCCCACATCCATGTTGTCCGCTTCCGCTGGCCGGGATTCCTGCCAACGCATTTCCACCGACTCATTAAAAGGGTTTGTGAACAGGAGATCACGGAGGGCACGGAGAGCGGAATGAAAACACCTCTGTGTCCTCTGCGCTCTCCTGTTCAATTCAGTTTGTCTTTTCAGCGTGAACCGAAATAATCCGCAAAGTCGCCCACTCCTGAAAATGCAGCGGGACGCCGCCAGCTTGAGCCGGGTCCGGTGAATGAGATTGCACAGGGTGTGCGAAAAGGTGTCAGTCCCGGCCATTGTAGAAAATGGCTATCATTTCAAACAATTTGCCACCGTATGCCGACAGCCCATTTGCAAACGCCGCGCAATCCAATCCAAAGTCATGACCGTCTCGCTTCTCAAGCGCGCCGCCATCCTCACCTTGTCAAAGATCAGTCCTGAATGGCGCTTAATTAGGGAATGTGATTTGTAACATGTTTATTCACAGCATCCTACACGAATCACTTGGGTTCTTCGCTGTTTTCAATGGAATGCCGGCCGCCATTGGGTTTGTTCCCCTTTGCGATCTCTGCGACTCTGCGCGAGCCATGAAGCCAAACGAAATCACCGCGGCGAAGCTGCCACCAAAAAGAATTGAACCACGGATGGCACGGATGGCACGGATAGGGAATTGATTCGGACAGCGGAGTTTTCATCCGTGAAATCCGTGGAATCCGTGGTAAAATCCTCGCGAAAATGAGCGACTCCGACGCATTGCGGTGCAAAGATCGCAAAGAAGAACCACCATAAGCTCTTGCCTCTGTGGTCTTTGCGTTCTTGGAGGTAAGAACTTTGTGGATTTGAACGATTCCTCACTATTGCACTGCTGAGCAGGGTTCAGCACCAAAAGAGGCCCCAATTGTGGCAGAAAGGAACCCGGTGCAACGGGTCCGAAAGTCGCAAGTGGTTCATAATCAACAGGTGCAACGGTGTAACGGGGTTCTTCGCTCTTTTCAGTGGAATGCCGGCCGCCATTGGGTTTGTTCTCCTCTGCGATCTCTGCGACTCTGCGCGCGCCATGAAGCCAAACGAGATCACCGCACCTATTGTTGCTGCCTCCTACCCAATTCATCCGCTGCTTGGGCCGGGTTTGTTTCTTCATTTTGCATTCTGCATTTTGCATTTAACAGTGGCATGATCTGTCCCAAGTCTGATGACCACTGAGCCGACACCGCCGACGCCGTGCCCGCCTCCGCCGGAAGCGCCGGGCGGGGATTTTTGCACGACCCGGTGGACGCAGGTCCGCCGCGCCAAAGCCAATTCTCCCGAGGGCCGCCGCGCCCTGGCCGAACTCTGCAACGCCTACTACCAACCGGTCGCCGCCTTCCTCCGCTGTGAATTGCGGGCGGGCGTGACGCCAGCATGGCGCGACGGATAGCCCGGTCGATCATGACGGTGGCGGTTGGCGGCCTCGGTGCCGGTGGGGGCCGTCGCCTGGCCGGTGGCGGGCAGGCGTCAGGCCAGCGGCTTGCCCGGAGCGGCAGAGGTCGGACTGATTTTTGGGGCGCGGTGAGGGCGGAAGTTTTGGGAAGGCCCTGATGCGTGACCTGCCGGCTGAGGGGACTTTCCACTGCAATCGGTCAGAGTCGCTCATTTTTGCGAGGGTTTTCCCACGGATATTTCCCCCTCCGCCCCGAGTCGGGGCATGGACGAGAAACCCGAGCCCGACCGAGCGAAGAGGACGCAATCCACTGAAATCGTCTAGGAAGGTGATTTGAGACTACGGGAGCGAGATGCTGCTTTTCAGGTCAGGCGCGAAGACTTGAAAGTGGCGGACGTTAATAGTCAGAATGCGCTTCGCATTTCCCCGGCGCGCTGCCTGTAAATGCAGCATATCGAAAATCGCCCCACCGCGCGCGCCAACTATTTGGCTGTTCCGCATCGCCTGCTCATAATCACCCAACTCCAAGTCAATGACTTGAAGCCGCCGGATGACGTTTGCATCAATGACCTCGGCCGCCTCAGCCGGGGTCAACTGAACCTCCAAGCGCCCGCTGGTCAGCGTTGCGAAAGTCTCGGCGATGGCATGAGTGGACGTGAAGGCATCGTTGGAAGTGGCCAGCGCCTGCAAGGCCGCAACGTGGTGCTCCTCTTCCTCAACCATCGCCGCGACCAGGGCCGAGGTGTCAAAATAGGTCCTCAGAAGCGCTCCTCGCGCAGGGCGTTGACCGCCTCAGCCGCGTTAAATTTTCGCCCGCCCGTCGAAACCACCAGGAGACCGCGCCGCTTTTTCAACACCGCGCTCCGCGCCGGCGCCACCAACGTCAGCTCCACTTTGTTTCCCATGACTTCCGCCTTAAAAGCGGCGGGCCGCGATATCTGCAGTGCCTTGCGCATGGGTCCGGGAAGAACCATGCGCCCAAATTTATCCATCGTAATAACGGCTTCCATTTCCAAAAGTATGCCATTTGCCATGCCAAATGGCAAACCAAAAGAAGCGATTTTCAGCAGGGCGAAACTCCGTCGCGCCTTCGAATTCTAACTTATGATTCTGTCCCGCCATGATTCTGCCTCTTCCCGGTGTTTTTCGGTCAAGTGGACGGACAGAATTCTTTCCAGAAAACAAACCGCGGCATGGCTTGGCCCCATTCCCAAATGCGAACCGAAGGCCACCAAGGCCGCGGAGGATTTGCCCCTCTGCCTCTCCCGCCGTTGGCATCCCGACTTCGCCATTCACCATTCCCAATTCTTGGCTGTTTTCAGTGGAATGCCGGCCGCCATTGGGTTTGTTCTCCTCTGCGAGCTCTGCGACTCTGCGCGCGCCATCCAGCCCAACGAAATCACCGTACCTCTCGTTGCCTCCTGCCCAATTCATCCGCAGCTTGGGCCGGGTTTGCTGGAAACGGTGCCTGAGTAAAGGAGGGACCTTGTCAGTTCGGGCAAAGACCCTCGCGCAGAGGCCGCCGCAGAACGCAGAGCGTGCGAACGGGGCCTGCGCCGGGCGGCGGAACCGGTGGACATGGCGATTCCACCGAAAACAGCGAGGA
>JBEKUQ010000077.1:0-7617 GCA_049514835.1 Verrucomicrobiota bacterium
GCCGGTCGCAGGCGGCGGGACCGGAACCACCGGCGGCAGGCGGCCGATCACCGGCGGGCGGCGCAGGGCTTCGCCCGGCCGGGTGGCGCCCTGCCCCGGCGCGGGGCCGCTTGGGAGTGGATTGGTCATGGGCCTGGCATCAAGCATTCGCGGCGTGGGTCAATACGATTTTTCCCGCACCTCCGCCAGGATGCCCTGCACGACGTCGCGCGATTTCTTGCCGGCGCCGGTGGCGCGGTAGTTGGTGATGACGCGATGTTGCAGCACCGGCATGGCCACGTCGCGCACGTCGGAGGTTTCCGGGCTGATCTTCCCGTTCAACAGGGCCAGCGCCTTGGCGCCGAGGATGAGATACTGCGAGGCGCGCGGGCCGGCGCCCCACTCCACAAAATCGCGCGCCACCTGCGGGGAATCGGCGTTGCCGGGCCGCGTGGCGGCCGCCAGCGAGACGGCATAATCCACCACGTGGTCCGAGACCGGCGCGGCCAGGACCAGCCGTTGCACCTGCAACAAATCTACCGCGCTGACCGTGGGCGTGAGCACCGGCATTTCCCGGAGCGTGGTGCGCTTGACGATTTCCATTTCCTCGCTTTTCGCCGGATAATTCAGGTAAAGCGAGAACATGAAGCGGTCGAGCTGCGCCTCGGGCAGCGGGTAGGTGCCTTCCTGCTCAATGGGATTCTGCGTCGCCACCACCAGGAACGGATCGGGCAGGGGGCGCGACTGCCCGCCGATGGTGACCTTGCGTTCTTGCATGGCTTCGAGCAGCGCCGCCTGCGTCTTGGGCGGGGTGCGGTTGATTTCGTCGGCCAGCACCAGGTTGGCGAAAATGGGGCCGGGCTGATACTCATGTTCGAGGCGCCGTTCGCGTTCCTGCAAAATCTCCGATCCGATGATGTCCCCCGGCATCAAGTCGGGCGTGAACTGGATGCGCTTGAAGCTCAATTGCAGGATTTCCGAAAGCGTGCGCACGATCAGCGTCTTGGCCAGGCCGGGCACGCCGATGAGCAGGCAATGGCCGCGCGCGAACAGGCAGGCCAGCAGCAGCCTGACGATCTGTTCCTGGCCGACGATGACCTTGTTCAGCTCCTGGGTGATGCGGCCATGCAGCGCGCTGACCTCCTTGGGTGAAATTACATTCATTTTTTTGCTCCCGCATATCTATCCAAACCGCGCCTCGCGTTCATCAAGCGCCTTCGCCCGATCACAGCACGCAATAAACAGCAAAGGCCTGCGCGCTTCAATGAGAAACGAAGCAGAACAATCAGAAGAGGAATCAGCCTCCCGCCAGCGTGGCGCGGCGGGCGGAGGACTGCCCGGCCCAGCACCATAACGGACGCAATTCCAACATTCGTCTTGCGCGACTGCCGCAATTGTCTTACAATGGGCCCATGAAAACTTTAACCGTCCGGCTGCCGGATGCGCTGGCCGCGCAGATCGAACACGAGTCACAGGCCCGCCGCGTGTCAAAGTCCGACGTGGTGCGGGAGCGATTGGGCCAACCCCACCGCCCTGCCGGGCAGCACGGCACGATGCGGGAATTGTTGGGCGACCTCATCGGCTCGGTCGAAGGCTTGCCCACTGACCTTGCCACGAATAAGAAGAAATACCTTCCCATATTGATCCGTGCCAAAAAACTACATCGCCGATAGCTCCGCGCTGGTGGCGTTGCTCAGCCGCGACGATCAGCATCATGCCTGGATGGCCGTGCAGGCCGGCACATTGCCCTGGCCCTGGCTCACCTGCGAGGCGGCATTGACCGAGGCCTTCCAT
The DNA here is from genome assembly GCA_049514835.1 of Verrucomicrobiota bacterium. Classification (GTDB taxonomy): domain Bacteria; phylum Verrucomicrobiota; class Verrucomicrobiia; order Limisphaerales; family Palsa-1400; genus JBEKOF01. The sequence goes on from JBEKUQ010000077.1 coordinate 1,774, forward strand.
CTGCTCGGTGAAAAGGGCGCGCCGCGATTGCAGGATTTGTTGCGGCGCGGAGCAGTCGTGCTCTCGTTTGATTTGGGAGATGAGCTTGCGCCGGTGCTTGACTTGATGGACAAATACGCCGACCTCCCCATGAGTCTGGCCGACGCCTGCCTGGTGCGCATGAGTGAAATCCTGCCCGACCCGGTGGTCCTGACCACCGACGCCGATTTCAAAATCTACCGCCGCCACAGCCGGCAGGTCGTGCCGTGCCTGTTGCCGTGAAACGCCAATTCGCCCCGCAGCCTCCCGACTAAACCAAGAGAGGGTGGTGGAGCACGCATCAGCGCAAGACACAAGTCCCTCTTCTGAACATTGTTCATTTATTTGCTCGTTCTATTTCAGCCAGTTGATTTTGATTTCCTTGTCCAGCGCCTTGAACTCCGGGTCGCCGGTGACCAGTTCGGTTTTCCGATCTTTCGCCAGCGCGGCGGCGAAGGCGTCAGCCAGGCTCAATTTGAAACGCGCCTTAAAATCGGCCGCCAGATCGGCCAGACGGCGGTCGGCGGGGTGAAATTCAATTGGCGCGGCTTTTAATTCCTTGGCGATGGCGGCCCAGGCAGCCTCGCCGTCTTTCATCCGCACGATGTATTGCACCTCGGCATAGTTCACCTCCGTCATGTGGACGGGTTGATCGCGCCGGCCCGCGCGTTCCAGGAGCAGCGACACCGCCTCCGCGCCCGGTTCGTCCCGGAACAGCGCCAGCAGGGCGAAACTATCGAGCACCGGCGCTGCGGGCATATTTGGCGTCCTCCAGTTCTTTTTCCGCGCGTTTGTGCTCCGCCATTTCCTCGGCAAGCGGCTTGTCCCCCGGCTTGCGTTTCAGAATGCCCCGCAACCGCCGGATCGTCACCGCCGTGACCGGTTTCAGGAGAATGCCGTCCTCCGTGGCCTCGACCATGGCCTTCGTGCCGTCCTCGATGTGGAATTGTTTGCGCAGCCGCCGCGGGATCACCACCTGGCCTTTGGTGGTGAACCACACGGCCTGGGCGCTTTCAGTCATACTCATGCTCCAAATATGGCAAAAACAAATAACTCCGTCAATGGAAAAAAGTAGGAATTTTTGCAGTATTCCAACTCCATTGCCCTACACTCCGTCAGCGCCAGGCAATTCCGCGAGGATCGTTTGCCGCGGATTGATGCAGCCCTTCACCCTGACCCTCTCCCGGCGGGAGAGGGAACAGCCATTGGCTGTCGCGGGTTGGCGGTTGGTTGTCAGACCAGTGCCGTCGCGGGTATTTCAGCGAGATGGACGATGATTCTCCCTCTCTCCTGCCATCGGATGGGAGCGGAGAGGGAACAGCCCGCGAACCTCAGGCGTCGTGCAGGTTCTGCAGCTCCGCGTTGGTGCGGCGCAGACGGACGGCCAGCGCCGCCGCCATCCGGCCCAGGACCGTTTCGTTCAAGCGCGGGCGCTCGCGGCAAACCTCGTCGAAGCTGCTTCTCCTGAGCACAAACAATTCGGTTTGGGCGGTGGCGACGGCGCTGGCGGAACGCGCGCGTTGATCCAGGAAACCCATCTCGCCGAAAAAGTTGCCGCGTCCAAAATAGGCCAGGGTGCGATGCCGCCCCTCGCCGACGGGCAACTCGATGCGCACCTCGCCGCGGCGCACCAGGAACAACTCGTCGCCGCGGTCCCCGCGTTGGAAGATCGTCCCCCCGGTCTCCACGCGACGCTCGACCGCGCCGGCCCGGATCGCGGCGATGTTCTCCAGCGGCTGGATGCCGCGGAACAGTTCCATTTCCGCCAGCTCCAGCGCGGTCTGCGCGTTTTCATCCAGCAGGAGATGATGTTCCTCCAGCAGGCGGTCCTCGGCCCAGGCCATGGCCTCATCCAGTTCGGCAAACACCTTGACGTTCGCCTGGCGGCCGGTCACGCCGACCTTGTCAAGATAAGACTGCAGGTCCCGCCCCTCCGGCAGAATCGCGGGCATGTGGCTGAAGAGCAGAAACGCCCCCTGCTCCTGCAGCAGGGCCTCGATCAATTCCAGCATGTGCGCGGCGGTGAAATCCACCGACAGCACCCGCCGCATGTCCAGGATGATGAAGCGGCACCGCTTCAGATCGCCCTCCAGTTCCACATACAGCTTGTCCGCCGTGCCGAAGAAGAGCGTGCCTTGCAACTGGCAGATCACCGTCTGGCCGCCGAAAGTTTCCAGCGCCTGGGATTCCGCCGGCAGGCGGCTTTTCTTGGACGAAATTTCGTTGCCATAAACCTTGCGGTGCAGCACCGGGCTGCGGATCTGGTCCCGCAGGAAGATGAGCACGGCCAGCGCCACGCCCGTGCCCGAGGCCACAATCAGGCTGAAGCGCATGGCGGTGAGGATGACGGCCCAGATCACCACGAAGTCAAGAATAGTGCCGCGCTGGCGCAGCAGTTGGAAGCTCGTCCAGTCAAACATTTTGCACCCGACCACCATCAGCACCCCGGCCAGCGCCGCCATCGGAAGCCAGCCCGCCAGTTGGCCGAACAACACAAAGGCCAGCAGCACAAAGCCGCCTTCGAGCAGCCCGGAGAGCCTGGTCCGGCCGCCGCTGTTCAGGTTCACAATGGTCGCGCCCATCATGCCCGATCCGGGCATCCCGCCGGTCAGCGCCGAGGCGACGTTTCCAATCCCCTGCCCTCTCAGCGTCCGGTTGGAATCGTGCCGCGCGCGCGTCAGCGTATCCACGATCACGCAGGTCTTGAGCGTGTCTATGGAAAGCAGGACGGAAAGCGTCAGCGCCGGCACCAGGACCAGTCTCCCATCGGCCAGGGAGATCGTGCCCAGGCTGTGCCACTCCGCCGCCCAGTGGGGCCAGAACGCGCCCACGCCGCCGCCGACCGGCCCCAGCACCAGATGGTTGCCCGTTTGGCGCAGCATTTCCGGAAACGCCAAAGCCAGTCCGAAGTAGGCCAGCAAACCCGCCGCCAATCCAAGGATGGTGGCCGGCACGGCCTTGGTCAGTTTGGGCGCGGCCCATATCCCCGCGACGGTGATCAAGCCAACAGCGATGGCCTGCCATCTCCAATGCTCCGGCGTGGAAAGCCCTTCCATCAAGCCCGTGCCCGCCGATAAGCCCAGGAAACTGGGAATCTGGCTGGCAAAAATCAGCGCCCCAACCCCGCTCAAATACCCGGCGACCACCGGATACGGAATAAACTTGATCAGTTTGCCGCCCCCAATCGCGCCGTAGAAAAACTGCAGCACGCCGGAAGCCAGGGCGACCACCGTCATCAGCGCGGCCACCCGCACGGCCGGCAGCGCCACGCCGCCGCCCTGGGCCGAAACCATTTCCGCCGCAAAGGCCGACAACACCGCGGCCGCCGGTCCGCAGGGCGAGGAAATCAGCCGGGGCGAACCGCCCAGCGGCGAGGAAAGCAGTCCGGTGGCGATGGCGCCGAAAATTCCCGCCAGCACCCCATGCGAAAGGTACTCCTTGCCCAGCGCGGCATAGGTGGCCACGCCGAAGGCAATGGAAGAGGGCAGCACCACCAGCATGGCGGCGAACCCGCCCCACACGTCGCCGGCCCCCGGCCTGGAAACTGTTGTCGGTTGGTCGGCCACTCAGAGCAATTTCTCCAGCGCTTCGCACAGGGTCTTCAAGATCTGCACCCGGGCGAAATGTTTGTCGTTTCCGGCCACCACCGTCCACGGGGCGAACTCCGTGCTGGTGTGCGCCACCATGTCGTTGATGGCTTGCTGGTAGGCCCCCCATTTCTGGCGGTTGCGCCAGTCCTCCTCCGTGATTTTGTAGCGCTTGAACTCGATGTCCTGGCGTTGCTGGAACCGCCGCAACTGCTCTGCCTTGCTGATGTGAATCCAGAACTTGGCCAGCGCGATGTCCCGGTCCGCCAGTTGCTCCTCAAACTCGTTGAGCTCCAAGTAGGCCCGGGTCCACTCCTCCTCCGCGGCGAATTTCTCCACCCGCTCCACCAGCACGCGCCCGTACCAGGAACGGTCAAAAATGGTCACCATGCCCGCCGGCGGCAAATGACGCCAGAAGCGCCAGAGATAATGATGCGCCCGCTCCTCGTCCGTCGGCGCCGCGATGGGAATGATGCGGTAGAGCCGCGGATCAATCGCCTCCGTCACCCGCCGGATGGCGCTGCCCTTGCCCGCGGCGTCCCAGCCTTCCAGGACGGCCACCGTTGAAATATTCTTGACATTGGCCTCCCACGTCAACCGCGTCAGCCGCCCCTGGTATTTCTCCAATTCCGCACCGTAGCGCCGGCCGGTGAGCTTCTGCGAAAGGTCCACGTGGTCCAGGATGGTGTCGCCCCGTTTCGGGCGCGTCCGCGGCGCCGGCCCCGCGGCGGCCACCGTCCGGCCCTTGGCCGCGCCGCCGGCTTTGAGGCGGGTTTGCAGGGATTCCAGGAGGATGCGCCCGGCCGCCAATTCGCGGTGACGCCGGTCCGTCGCCTCGATCAGGTGCCAGGGGCACGGGGCCGAATCGGTGCGGCGGATGACCCTTTCGCTGGTCTTGATGAACCTCTCGTACAGCTTGAAATTCTTCCGATCCACCGGCAAGACACGATGACGCGTGTGGGGATCGCGCAACAGTTGTTTCAGCCGCCCGGCCTGCTCCTTCCGGCTGAGATGAAACCAGAACTTGACGATCAGCGCCCCGTCGTCGGCCAGCATCTTTTCAAAAAAGGCGATCCGATCCAGTTCGCCATCCAATTGGCTGCCATTGATCTCACGATAGACCCTCTGCACCATCGGCTCCGAATACCACGAGCCAAAAAAAATCCCGATCCGCCCGCGCGCCGGCAAGGCCCGCCAAAAACGCCAGAAGCGCGGCCGGGCGCGTTCCTCGTCCGAACCTTGCGCGAAGGCGTGGGTATCCACCCCGCGTGGATCCAGCCACTCATTGAGACGATGGACAAACTCCCCTTTGCCGGCGCAGTCCGCGCCCGAGACGATGACAATGACGGGGATATTGCGGCTTTTCAGGGCAAACTGCGCCTCCAGCAGCGCGGCCCGCAACGCCGGCACCGCTTCGTCGAATTCCTGCCTTGAGACTTTGCGCCCCAATTCAGCGACTTCAAACATAGTATCGTGTATGGCGCCGCTCACTCTAACCAATCATCCCCGCCCACCGCCAGCCCCTTCCCCTGTTCGCGGGCATCAGGTCATCTGGTGCTTGCCCGGAATGGCCACCTCGAATTTCGGGGCCGGTCCCCATTCCAGCTTGGCCGGCATGAGGGAAGTTTGCCAATGCATGGCCTCGTCCCAGGCGATTCTGGTTCCGCTGTAAGCCGACTCCCGACCCAGGATGGCCGTCATCGTGCTCTGCGCGACGGTGGTGGCCTCGTTGATGTAAGGGTTGATTCCGCGCACCGCGGCGATCAGATCGGTGTGCTCCACCACCTGCGAATCCGGTTTCGGCCCGCTGAATCGGATCACGCCACTGGCGGCCTGGATCGTTCCGTCACCCACATTATTGCACCGGCCGGCCGAGCCGACGACGGCTTCGCTGACGTTGCTGTCGGTGTGGTCAATCTGGCGGCATTGGCTGAACATGCGGACTCCGTTGGCGTATTCGTACTCCACGGCGAAGTGGTCGAAGATGTGGCCGGACTTGGCGCCGAGCGCCTGGCGGCCGCCCTGTCCGTAGGCCCGCACCGGAGGCCCGTTCATGATCCAGTTGCAGACATCCAGGTTATGGACGTGCTGTTCGACGATGTGATCGCCGCAGAGCCAGACATAGTGGTACCAATTGTGGACTTGCCGTTCCATTTCCGTGGCCCAATTGTCGCCCCGATGCCAGATGGCGCCTCCGTTCCAATAGCCGCGCAGGCAAAGCACCTCGCCGATGACGCCG
>JBEKUQ010000078.1:0-7593 GCA_049514835.1 Verrucomicrobiota bacterium
GAAAACGCCAAGCAATTCGTCAACAACCTCGAACGCTGGCTGCCCGACGCGCCCGACAACATCAAGTGGAGCATGGAGGAACCGCTCACCCCCACCGACGTCGCCATGCCCGAATTGCCCAAGGACCTCGAGGACATTGTCGGCGAATTGCTTGACAAAGAAGAGGCCATGACGCCCGACGTCGAGGACGTCACCAGTTCCTGGATGGACAACCTCGACAAGGGCGCCGGCTGGGGCGCCGGCGACGGCCCCATCTCCGACATGAGCGCCAAGGGCGTCACCGGCAATCTTCTCCCCAATCAAAATGAAGTCGGCGGCCGTTCCGGCGAAGGCCGCACCGGGCGCAGCCACGGCCAGATGGTCGGCGACACCGCCGAGGGCAAGGCCGGCCGCGAAACGCCGACCCGTCTGGACCCCGAACCCTTCGAGCAAGGCAGTGTCAAGGATACGGCGAAAAACGAGGCCGGCGGCGCCACCGGCGGCGGCAAGCTCTCCGGCTTCGGCGCCGAGGGCTTGCGCGGCCCCGCCCCGCCCTCCTCCGGCCAGGCCCTGCCCCGCCTGGCCGATCAGCAGGCCAAAATCCGCCAGCAGGCCGAAGCCCTCGCCCTCCAATTGCGCCGCTATCACCTCTCCGGCGGCGAATTGGAAACCTCCGTCAACGCCATGAACCGCCTCGAACAATCCGCCCGCAAGGACGACGGCCTGGGCGTCCGCCGCGCCTTCAGCCAGGCCGTCAGCGCCCTCGGCGCCGCCAAGGACACCGTCCAAGGCCAGGTTGCCGTCCGCCGCGAGCAGGACAAGCTGCCGCCGTGGGTGCGCGAACAAATGCGCGTCGGCCTCCAGGACGGCGTCCCCAAAGGCTACGAGGAAATGGTCGCCGAATACTACCGCGCCCTGGCCGAAGCCCCTCAGAAATGACCGATGACAAATTTTCAATGACCAATTCTCAATCGAATGTCTTTTAGCATTTAGCATTTAGCATTTAGCATTTCTCCCATGCGCCTCCTCCCCCTCCTTCTTATCCTATTATTGACATCCGCCCGCTCCCCCGCCCAGCCCGCCTCCGTCCTCCCCCACGGCGATTTCGAGCAGGCCGACCCGCGCGACCCGGCCCGCCCCGCCGGCTGGGACCGCGTGGACGGCTTGGGCGTCCAATGGACCAATGCCCCGGACGCCGCCCACGGCAAGGCCATCCGCATGGATACCCGCCTCAGCGAGCAGGCCATGCAGGCGCAATGGGTCAAAATGGGCCTGACCAACCTGTGGAACATCCCCAAGCCGGAAAAAAATGCCATCGCCGAAACCTGCGGCCTATCCCTTTATTCCGACGCCATCCCCGTCAAACCGGGCCAGGCCTATCGCATCACCTTTGACTACCAAGGCCCGGACGGCGGCGCCAAAGTCTGGGTGCGCGGCTGGGGCATGTTCCAGGGTGAAAAGCAGCAGCGCTGGAACACCACCGTCACCTGCCATTGCAAAAACCGCGCCTGGACCACCTGCACCCAAATCTTTCATCCCACCCGGGCCCGTCCCGAAGTCACCGAAATGAAAGTCATGCTCTTTGCCTTCTATCCCGCCGGCGTCTCCTGGTTCGACAACCTCCGCATCGAACCCGTCACCGAACCAGCCAATACAAAATGAACCGTTCCGCCCCGATATTCGGGAAAGGCAATCGCCGCGAGCCAGCGAATCAGCTTTCCGAAACCAAATATCACAATCTCACGAACCAACAGCTTGACGACACCCTGACGATAGTGCTGAAGTTGAATATTGCAGAGTTTTTGTAGATAGCGTGATTAGGAATATGATGAACATTTGTTATGGACGATGGTGATACGGGAGTGTGAACATGCCCAGATTGGCGCCTCACTTTTCCATCCAGAGAGCCCGAGCGTCTGGACTGGCAGCCTTTTCGTTGACGCTGACAGCTATAACTTTAATCTGCTCCTTCGGTTGTAAGGCACACCGCGAACAATCCCCTAAACCCGGCACTTTTTTGCTCGGAACGAACTTCTACGAATTGCGCCCATTAGACCAGAGCGTTCCGGTCGATCTGAGTCATGCCGAACTCGTAGAGTGTTCTGATAAGGAAGCCATAGGAATTGCTCGTTGTTTGGGTCGAATTGTTGGTGCACCGATCGAGGTTCAACGTGTGGCTGTTGCCTGGTTTAGTGAGCCTTTGGCGGCTCGCGTTTTCGTCCGCGTAAGTCTTTGGGACTACGAGTTCTACTTAGGCAAGGAGACAAATGGAGAATGGAGAATTGCAAGCTACAACGGGCGCATCCTTGAGCGAAAAGGAGAGTTTGATCGTGGGACGGAGCAATCCAGGCCAACGCCTGGAGGAAAACAATAGCAAGTCCAGGAGGGATGAGGGGTCAGTCCTAGAAAAATGACATTTGGACAGACACGAAGCATAATACAACCACTATTGTTGCTGCTTTTCGGGCGCGCACGCCCGGCCGAATACGCCCCCTCCGGCGCAGCCCGCCGCTCAGACTTTTGCGGATTGGCACCCTCCGGGATTCGCCCCCCTCCCATGAACGCTTCATTTTGCATTCTGCATTCTGCATTCTGCCTTTTCTTCACGCCCGCCCTTGACAAAAATTAGAACCTATGGTTCAATTTACCAGCATGAGACACGTATGCACAGCCCGGCGTCGCCTCCGGGCGGATGCAGCCAGCGGAAGCGCGGAGCGGGGGAACAATTATCTGGCAAGCGAGGTTCTTCGCTGTTTTCGGTGGAATCGCCATGTCCACGGGTTCCCCCACCACGCAGGCCCCTTTCGCACACTCTGCGCTCTCGGCGGCCTCTGCGCGAGAGTCTTTGCCCGAACTGACAAGGTCTCTCCTTTACTCAGGCAGGCCATTGACGATCCGGGTGATCCCCTCCTTGATCCTTTCCAGTCCGAAGTTCAGGACAAGACCGACTTGGAGCTTGGCCAGAACCAAGTGAGGGCGAAGTTGCTTGGCATGAACCGGATGGTTCTTTTCCACCGATTTAACCTCCACGATGACCGAATCTTCCACCAACAGGTCAGCTCGAAACCCCTCATCAAATTTCACACCTTCGTATTCCACGGGAATCGGGACTTGGCGTCGGACCTGCAGCCCGCGTCGTTGCAGTTCGAAAGCCAACGCCACCTCGTCCACCGTTTCCAACAAACCCGGCCCAAGCTGCGTATGAATTCGGTAGGCGGCATCAACGATTTGTGCGGTGATTTCGTTTGGCTTCATGGCGCGCGCAGAGTCGCAGAGATCGCAGAGGAAAACAAACGCAATTGCGGCCGGCATTCCACTGAAAACAGCGAAGAACTGCAAGCAATGCTGCCTGCCTGCATCATAGCCGATCCACTCACGAATTACTCCGGTTTCGCGGCTCCACGATCTCTCCGCATGACGAAATCTCGCCACCAGGAACCGCCACTGCACTCCACCACTCCACCAGTTCACACCGCTGCCTCCAAATCGTGCCTAATCAAGCCTAATCAAGCCTAATCGTGTTATTTTTATGCGCCCCGTACTGCATCCTTGGATGATTTGGAACCTATTGCAGCAGGAAGTATGGCACTTCTCCTTCATCTGGCCATCGGCGCGCAAATCCTCTACCTTCGCCACCGTATGAAATTCACCTCTTTCCTCCTTCTCCACTTCTGTGGCGCGGTCCTTGTCATCACCGCTGCGGCCCAGGCCTGCCAGGACGCCACCGGTTTTCATCTCCAACATCCCAAACTTGTCGAATGATGCGGCCATGAAAAAATACTGGCATGTGATGAAGATCGGCGTAGCGAACACCCTCGTGTACCGCTTCAATTTCTTCTTTCGCGCCGCCGTCTCGCTCATTCCCCTGCTGGCCACCATCTATCTCTGGCAGACCATTTATCGCGGGCAAACATCCGACGTGGCCGGCTACTCGCTGGCCGCCATGATCTCCTATTATCTGCTGGTCACTATTGTTGACACACTCACCGCCGTCAACGAGGACGACTGGCAGATCGCCGCCGACATCAAGGACGGCAACATCAGCCAGTTCCTGCTCAAGCCGATGGATTACCTGGCCTACCGGATTTGCCTTTTTCTTTCGGGAAAATTGATTTTCGCCGCGGTTTCCATTGTGCCCGTCGGCATTTTCATGTTTTGCTTCCGCCACTACTTCGTCGCGCCGCCGGGCTGGGCCATGACCGGGTGCTTTTTGCTGTCGCTCCTCTTGACGGGCCTGCTGCAATTCTTCATGTCCTACACCATGGCCCTGCTGGCCTTCTGGCTGCTGGAAGTTTCCACCATCATCTTCATTCTCTTTGCCTTCGAATACATCGCCGGCGGTCATTTGTTCCCGTTGAACATCCTGCCGCACGGACTGGCCCTGGCCCTCAATTTCACCCCCTTTCCCTATCTTCTTTATTTTCCGGTGAGCGTTTATCTGGGCCGAACGGGCGGGGCCGAACTTTGGCGCGGCCTGGCCATCCAGGCCGCCTGGGTCGTCCTCTTTTACTTCGTGGCGCGGTGGGTCTGGCGGCGGGGAATCCGCACTTACACCGCGGTGGGAGGCTGAGCGCATGAACGCAAAATCTCCCGGCCAACTGCGCCGCCATCTCGGCATTTATCTCGCCCTCTGGCGCAATTCCGTCGCGCGCGAGATGAGTTTCAAAAGCAATTTCCTCCTCTGGCTCGTGGTGGAATTCCTCTGGTTCGGCCTCCAGTTGTCTTTCATCGGCGTGATTTATCTGCACACCGACCACATCGGCGACTGGACCAAATGGCAGGTGATCATGCTGGTGGGGGCGAGCCATTTCATCCAGCAGATTTTCCAGGCCCTCTTCCTCACCAACTGCACCCAGCTTTCCGAACTCGTCCGCACCGGCCGCCTGGATTTCATGCTCCTCCTTCCTGTCAATACTAGATTCTTGGTCTCCCTCCGCCAGGTGGACCTCGGCGGCTTCGTCAACGCCGCTTCCGCCCTGGCCGTCATGGCCTATGCCGCCCGCCGGCTCCACCTCCTTCCTTCGGCGGCGCAGATCACCGGCTTTTTCTTCCTCTGCGCCGCCGGCATCGTCGTCCATTACTCCCTCATGTTCCTTCTGGCCAGCGTGGCTTTCTGGACCGTGCGCGCCCAGGGCATCGTCTGGGGATATTACAACCTCTTCAACATCGCCCGCCTGCCCGACGCCGCCTTCCACGGTTTCTTCAAGGCCTTCTTTCGCTTTGCCATCCCGATGCTGCTGGTGGCCAACGTCCCCGTCAAGTTGCTCACCTCGCGGCTCGCCTCGATGTGGGAAATGGCCTTGCTCGCTGCCATGAGCGCCGTTTGTTTCATTCTCTCCGAACTTTTCTGGCGTTTCTCGGTCAAGCGCTACACCAGCGCCAGCGCCTGAATTCGACACCTCCAAAATCAGCAGGTGCTCTTCCATGGAAAATCATGTATCATAAACTCCAGGATGATTTTGCTCGGCATCATCGTGACCATCGCCGGCGTTTGGCTGCCGGCTTCCACTTTGTGGGGGCGGCTGCCAAAAACGCAGGCGGCCGATCTGCGCCGCTGGCTCCTCCTCTGGACCATCAAGGGATTGGCCGTGCCGGTCGTCCTCTGGATGATTTGCAATTCCGATTTGTCCGAGAGATTTCCTCCCGTCCTCACCCAGATTCAGGCGGCCCCGCCCGGCTTGGCCACGGTCAAGGCCTGGCTGGATGCGGCGGGCGCCGGCTTCTTCGTCATCAGTTCCTTTTGGGCGGCGGTCACCTTGGGATGGTTATTGACGGTGATTGAACAACAGGTGGAGGACCGTCAGCAGTTCAAAGGCGCCGTGCTGGGCTGGTCTTTTTTCCTCCTGCCGCCGGCCGCCTTGATCCTCCTCGGGTTTGGCGCGGCGGCGGCGGGCCTGGCCGCCGTGGTGTGGATGGCGCCGATTGCGCAAGCGGTCATTCCGTTCGCCTTCCATCAAAGCACCCTGCCGGCCTATCACCGCGCGGTGGCCAAAATGCACCGCGACAAGTACAAGGACGCCGAAGCGGCCGTGATCGAGGAATTGGAAAAAGCGGAGGATGACTTCAACGGCTGGCTGATGCTGGCCGACCTTTACGCCAACCACTTCGGCGATCTGGCCGGCGCCGCCCGCATCATCCGCGACACCTGCTCCCAGCAGACGACCAACCCCTCCCAGGTCTGCGTCGCCCTCAATCAGTTGGCCGACTGGCAATTGAATCTCGCCGATGACCCGGTGGCGGCGCGCCACACGCTGGAAGAAATTTGCCGGCGTTTCCCCGACACCCACATGGACCGCATGGCCCGCCTGCGCCTCCAGCAACTCCCGGCCAGCCGGGAAGAAGTGGTCGCCCGGCGAACCCCAAAATCCATCCGCCTGCCTCCGCTGGGCCAGAGCCTCGACCATGCCGCCGGCGCCCCGGCCTCGCCCGCCGAGAGAAAAGCAGCCGCCGCCCGGGCCAACGACTGCGTGCGCCAGCTCCAAACCAATCCCGACGACATGGCCGTGCGGGAAGAACTGGCCCGCTTGCTGGCGGAACGCCTCGATCAGGCCGGCGCGGCCATCGAGCAGATGGAACTGCTTTTGAACATGCCGCAGGCCTCCGACGATCAGGCCGCCGAATGGATGGGATTGCTGGCCGCCTGGCAACTCAAGTATCTGGGCGATGTCAAGAAGGGCCGCGAAACCATGGAACGGTTGATCCGCCGTTATCCCCAAAGCACCCACGCCTTCTCGGCGCGCCGCCGCGTCAGCCTCATGGATTTGGAGGCAAAAGTCCGCGCCGCGCGCGCCGCCGCCAATCCACCCCGCGAAAAACCCATTTCCTTGTCCTTCTCCCCCTGACGCCGCTTCTCCTCCTGCGTTTATTTGGTGCGGGGCTTGCCGGCGCGCAGCGCGCGCAGGGAGAAGCCGCGCTGGTTTTCAAACGGTTCCACCCGCGCTTCTATTTCCAGAACGGGATGGCGGATGGTGGCCAGACCGTGGCTTTGGTAGGTCTGGGCAAAAAGTTCGGTTTCAACCAGGCCGGTCCAGTCGGCCAGGCTCAGGAATTTCATCGGCTCGCCCGTGATCTGATGATGGATGCGCTGCTCCACCACCAGCCCGCAGACCGTCACTGTGTCACCAATAAATTCGCCCAGGCGGCGGACCGGACAATAGGTGTCCCAGGCGACGTCGGGAAACAATTCGAGGGGATGCCCGCTCACGGCGAAACCGAAAAGATCGTTTTCCCATTGCAGGCGTTCCAAGCGGCCCGGCTCCTGGAGCGGCACGGCCGGCAGCTTTTCCAATCCAGGCGGCGGCACCAGCCAGCCCTGGCCCGGCTCCACGCCCCCTCCGCAGGTTTTGAGAAGATGCCGGGCCTGCCAAAATTGGCGGGTGCGGGTTTCGCCAAATTCATCGAAGCCGCCGGCGCGGATCATCGCCTCCAGCTCTTCTCCCGAGGGGGCCACGCGGTAAAAAAAGTTTTCCAAAGATGAAAACGGGCCGTGCCGGCGCGCGCCCACCATCGCCTCGGCGGCGCGGGCGGTGAGTCCTTTGGCGCGGGTCAGCGGGACGCGGATGCCGGAGGGCATGGCCTTCTCCGCATTCCTTTCTTCGTTGCGCCCCGCCCATT
>JBEKUQ010000079.1:0-7585 GCA_049514835.1 Verrucomicrobiota bacterium
CATCCGACCGAAGACACGGTGAACGGCACGAACTACGCGAGCTACTCCAAGGCGCTGACCGCGGTGTATCAGCGCCTGACCAACCTGCCGTCGCCGCCGAAACTGCTCGCGCCGGAACCCGTCCACGTCGCCTACAACGACCTTGCGAACTACGCCGCGACCATGAACTCGAGCAGCTTTTATGGCGTGGCGCACCACTTTTACGGCGACGGCGGCGCGACGGGGGATTCATTCTTGAGCAGTATAAATTCGGCGGCTAAAGTTTTCCCCGGCAAGCCGCATTTCATGACCGAGTATGGTGATGTTGTGGACATGATCGAATGTGCGAATTTGATCCACAACTGCCTGGTCGTTGAACAGGTCAGCGGATACAACCACTGGAGTCTGGTCTGGCCGGGCACCAATGGCGGGCTGATACAGATTGAGAATCCGTATGCCGCTCAGTCCACCTGGACCAACGCGCCGCCCGGCACGCCGACCCAGTCCCATGGTTGGTGGTATTCACCAAGTTACTGGTCCATGAAACATTTTTCCTATTTCATTCAACCCGGCTACAAGCGCGTGAGCGCCACGGACAGCGACAGCAACGTCCGGTCTTCGGCCTTCCTTTCGCCCGACGGTCTGCGACTGGTGGTGGTTTTGATCAACACCAACCCCGCCGTGTCCTCGACGATGAATTTCAACTTCGGCCTGTTTGGCGGCGGCAAATCCGGCGTGTACCAAACCGCCAACACAAATTATTATTTCCAACTGCTTGGGCCGTTGACGAACGGACAAGTGCTGCCGCCGCGTTCGCTGACAACGGTTGTGCTGGACAAATTATTGAACGTTGGTTCCGCCGGCAATCCTTGGCCGTCCAATGGCGCCTCCGGTGTGGCCTTGAATTCCCCAATAAGCTGGACGCCCGGCAGCAATGCGTTGACGCACGCGGCCTATCTGGGCGTCAATTCCAACGCCGTCGCGCAAGCCGCGCCGATGTCGCCGCAATTCCTGGGAATCCTGAACACCAACACATTCTATCCGTCGCTGGCCGGAGGGACGGCCTATTTCTGGCGCGTGGATGAAATCGCCGGCGCCAACACCAACACCGGCGCGGTCTGGTCCTTCACCACGGCGCCGCCACCGTTTCTGCTGCATCGTTACAGCTTCAGCGAAACGGGTGGCGCCAGCACGGCGGACTCCGTGGGTGGTCCGGCGTGGACCGGCACACTGCCCAATGGCGGCACGTTTGCAAGCGGCCAATTGACGCTCTCGTCCGGCTCGTCGCAATATGTCAGCCTGCCGGCGGGCCTGGTCAACCTGTTGAGCAATTTCACCATCGAAACGTGGGTGAAGCTCAATACCACGGCCAACTGGATTCGCATTTTTGATTTCGGCGACAACACCACGACCTACATGTTCCTGACGCCGCAGAACGGCAGCACCACCCGGCTGCGCTTTGCCATCACCACCAGCAGCACCGGTGGCGAGCAACAAATCAATGGCCCCTCCGCTCTGGCTGCGGGTGGATGGAATCATGTCGCCGTGACGCTCAACGGGCACACGGGGATTATTTATTTGAATGGCGTCGCCGTTGGAACGAACAGCGCGATGAACCTCACTCCGTTGAGCTTGGGCAGCACCAGCAATAATTACCTGGGCAAATCGCAGTGGGCTGATCCTTGCCTCAACGGCGTGATTGACGAGTTTCGCATTTACAGCGTCGCGCTGTCTCCGGCAGAAGTTGCCGCGACTTTCAATTTGGGACCCAATCAATTGTTAAGCACTAACAGCCCCATGGTCGCCTATTCAACTTCAGCCAGCCATTTGACCCTGTCGTGGCCCATGTCGTCGGCTGGTTTCATGCTGCAATCAAGCACCAATCTCCTTCAAGGGAATTGGCTTAACTTGACTTCCGTCCCGCCACAGATTGGCGCCGGCCAGTGGCAAATTACGATCCCCCTTTCCGGAAGCGCCGATGCGGTGTTCTACCGGCTTGTAAAGTAAGGCGCCTCTCTGGAGAAATGGCGGCAAGGCCGGCGTGGAAGCGCGCAAAGAAGCCGGCGTCAATAGTCATCATTGCGAATCCCCGCTGACCGCCTACGAGCGGCTGTCCTGGCGGCGCAGCCTGCATGAAATTGCGCTGCTGCTGTTCAACAATTCAATTGACGGGCAGCACAACCTCTGTTACCATCCCATCCAATTCCAATCATTTATGAAATTGAAAACTGCAATTATTCTTCTGACCTTTGCGGCCCTGCCGCTTTCCCTTCCCGCGGCCGATGTCACCGGCACCTGGCAAGCCCAATTCGACACGCAGCGCGGCTTGCAGAAATACACCTTCACGCTCAAGCAGGACGGCACGAACGTCACCGGCAAGGCCAGCGTGGACACGGACGGCGAGAAACGCGAAGCCGAATTGAAGGAAGGCAAGATCGAGGGCGACACCGTATCGTTTGTCGAGCTGTTGAGCATCCAGGACAACGACATACGCATTACTTTCACCGGCAAGGTCTCGGCCGACGAGATCAAGTTCACCCGCGATGTTGGCGATTTTGGCAATTCGACGGCCACTGCCAAACGCGAGGTGGCAGCCAATTCGACACAAGTGGCGGCGGCACAACCTGCCGCGGCGCAGACGAACGCGGCGAATCCCGAGTCAATCGGCGCGCGCCGCGGTGGGCGCGGCGGGCGCGGCGGATTTGGCGGCCCCGTCACACTCGGCCCTGACGATAAAGCAGCCTTCCCCAAGGCGCCAGAAGGTTTCGACAAAGTCCGGGAAGGCGTCGCTCACGGCACGCTCGAACGGGTGGATTACGACTCCAAGACCGTCGGCGCAAAGCGGTGGATGGAGGTGTACACTCCGCCGGGTTACTCCAAGGACAAGAAGTATCCCGTGCTGTTCTTGCTGCACGGCATCGGCGGCAATGAAGTTCGGGAGTGGACCAGGAACGGCGTGGCCAATGTCATCATGGACAATCTGATTGCCGACAAGAAGATCGAGCCCATGATCGTTGTGTTTCCCAACGGCAATGCAACGGCCGATGCCGGGCGCGGCGGCGCGGGCCAGGGACGCGGCGGTCGCAGCGGCGGCGGCGACCCTGCCGCCATCAGCGGCGACGGCTGGGGAAAGAACTTCGAGAACGACTTGATTAAAGACATCATCCCCTTCATGGAGTCGCACTATTCCGTGTATGCCGATCGCGAACACCGCGCGGTCGCCGGGCTTTCCATGGGCGGCGGGCAAGCGCTCGACTTCGGCCTGGGCAACCTCGATACCTTCGCATGGGTCGGCGGGTTCTCTTCGGCGCCCAACACGCGAATGCCCGAGGTGTTGGTTCCTGATCCGGCCAAGGCCATTAAGATGCTCAAGCTGCTGTGGATTTCCGCCGGCAACAGGGACGGCTTGATCACCTTCAGCCAGCGCACGCACGTCTATCTCAAGGAAAAGAACGTTCCGCACATCTGGCACGTGGATGACAACGCCCACGACTTCAATCATTGGAAGAACAGTTTGTACTGGTTCGCGCAGCAGCTTTTCCGCTAAACCCAGTCAGCAAAGGTGACGACGGCGTCTGGACCATCACCAGCACTCCGCTGGCGCCGGGCTTTCGCCGCCACCTTTGCCAGTTTGCTCCCCTGCTCTTTCGCGGTTGACGGCTCAACGCCGCCGAAAACGATTCCAGGGCTTCAAATCCCTGGAGCTTGTGCGCGGATCGAATAGAGCGACGAGCGGGCGCCGATGAAGAGCGTGCGTTTGTCGGGGCCGCCGAAGGCCAGGCTGCCGGGGCGTTCCGGCAACTCCAGCACCCCGATCTCCTTGCCGGCGCGGTCGTAGATCCACACCTGACCGCTCGCCAGATAGACGTTCCCGGCGGTGTCGCTGACGACGGCGGTCCCGCCGCGCTCGGCGAAAACGGTCGTGGACAGCGAACGGTAGTTGTCGAGCTTCGCCACATAGGTGCGCCCATCGTCTTCACTCGTGAGGTAGTGCGACTGGCCGGGCGCGAACGCGGCAAGCTGGGAACTCTGGAGGTTCGGACGCCAGGTGCCGCCGGCCATGATCGCGGTTTTTGCGCCCGGCGCGTAGAAATAACCCCGGTGCTCGTTGGTCACAGTGCCGTTGATCGCCGTGTTGCTGCCCCGGTGATAAACGTAGCCGCGATGCTCCGTCATGTCCTTCATCACGGACAATGGATTGTGCAGCCCGACCGGCAGCAGGAGGACGGTCTCGGCCGCCAGCTCTTCGGTTTCGGTCACGGCCTCCGCCTGAACCGGGGTTGTCGAAGCGTCCGGCCCGGCCCGGTTTACATTCAGGTGATAAACCGCCCGCTCATTGGCAATCGCCAGGAGGCTTGAAGGCGGCGCGAAACCCAGCACCTGCGGCTGGCCGGGGATTTGGGCGAGCAGCTCCGCTTTCTGCGCGCCGGCGTTCCAGCGATAGATATTCCGGTTCGCGGCGTCAGTGAAAAACACCTCTCCAGCGCCGCTCGCGGTCAAGCCCGAGGCGTTGCTGAAATTGGTCGCCAGCCGCTCCAACTTCGCGCCTTTTGCGAACACCGCCGGCAAGGCCGGTTTGGAAGGAGCCTTTGTGCCCCGGTTCACGGAAAAGCTCGTGAAGAATTGCGGCCGCACCGTGACGCCGCTCGCCTCTTCCAGCACGGCGTTGTCAAACGCCAGCCGCGTCTGGCTGAACACCTTCACGTTTTGGAAGGCGATGCGGTCGGACCGGCGGACAATGGCCGCATGCTCCTTCGGCAAGACATTCCGCGACACCCGATACATGTACGTGTTGGCGAAGAGAAGGTCCTGCGAGTCCTGGATTTCCACGGCGTTGGCCAGGGCGCCCGCGGGATTCTCCTCCTCCGTTTGCAGCGCGCAGATCTCCCAGTTGCGCACGTTGTGGAACTGCGTCTCGATGCGCATGTGATGCTCGACGGACATCTGATAGATTTTTCCGGGCGTCGTGGTGTTCTCGACCCTTAAACCAACCGCGGCGCCCGTGTCGTGCGGCCAGCAGCCGCGGATGATTCCGCCGCCGCCGTCCCGCACCAGGAGGTCGCCCGCATGAGTGCCGCCCGGACCCCGGCCGCGGCCAGGACCGCCAGTCCGAGGCGCCGGAGTTGCCGCGGGCGCTGCGTTTGTGCCGGCCACCGCCCCCGGACCTCCGGGTGCTCCACGGCCTCTGCCGGGTCCGCCTCCGAATCCGCCACCCACGAACGACACGTCGTCGAGCAGCGAGGCCGGGCCTGCCATCCAAAGCACACCGGCCGCGCGGGGATTCTGCGCTCCGGTGCCGACACTGATCGAGCGGATGATGTTGCTGCCGCCGCGCGGGGCGGTGATCACCCCGACCGGATCGCCCTCGCCCGCAAAAGCCTCGGAGCCGGCGGCCAACGTGATCTGGGTCGTGCCCGGATTCAAGCCGATCAGCACGGTGCCGGGCTTGAGCGTCAACGGAGCGCTCACACGGTACGTGCCGCTCGGGAAGAAGAGCGCCGGGTGTTCATCAATGGCCGCCTGCAGCGCCACGGTGTCGTCTGCCGAGGTTTCGCCTTTCACGCCGAGCGTGCGGACGTTCACCCATTTCTCCATCGGCGGCAGCGCCAGGATGTCGCTGGCGACCACCGCCGCCGGTCGCGAAAGCGCGCGTTCGTGATGGCGCAGGTGGATGCCCTGTTCGCGTCCGTCCGGGCCAATTTCCAAGCCGAGCGAAAAACGTTCGACCACGTAGTGCCGCGACGGTGCGACGACCGGCTGGTCGCCCGAAAAGAAACGCGGCACGTCGCTGCAGGCGATGTTCGTCAGCGTCACCGCCGAGTGGGCGTTGCGCCAGTTGCCGGCGACGAACGCGGCCTGGCGAATGTTCTCCATGCGCAGATCCCGCCCGTAGAGTTGCTCCACTTCCCCGGCCGCGATTTGCAGCGCGGCGGGCATGTTGGCAAAGCGAACGCGAACGAGCGTGAATCCGGCCTCCATGGTCTGGATCGCCGCGGCGCGCTGCCCGTCGAAACTCGAATCCATCAGCAGAAACTGCCACACGGGCGCGGTGCGTTTGGTGATGATGCCGTACTCGCCGCCATGCACATGGATGTCGCTCGCCTGATTCCCGATGTCTTCGAGCGCCGCGCGGGCCGAGCCGACCTGAAAATCCATGTGCGTGAGCGCGCTGTGCTGCGCGACGTGGAAGCGCACGGCGATGGCGGCGGGATTTCCCTCCTGCAGTTCGAAATCAATGTTGTTCATCCCGCTGTAGAACGTGAATTCCGACCCATCCGGGATCGGTCCGCCGCCTTGCGGGCGATTGTCGGCAAAATGGATCATGTAGCGGCCGGTGCCCTCTTGAAAACCCGGCGTGTTGCGGCCGAGCACCAAGACCGGGCGCTTCTGCCCGTAGCCGATCAGACGGATGCCTTGCCAGACGTGAACGGTCTTCCCGAGACGGTAACGCCCCTCCGGGATCAACACCACCCCGGCGCCTCGCACCCGATCCACCGCCTGTTGCAAGGCCTCGGCGTCGTCGCCCGCTCCATCGCCCTGGGCGCCGAACGCTTCTTTGGTGAAATCCACCGCGCGAGGATCGTCGGGCCGCTGCGGAAAGTAAGACTGCGCGCGGAGCAGCCCGCCGCAAACCATCGCGAGCGCGACAACCACGGCGCCAGCCCGCGCGAATTCGAAGGGCGCCGGCGTGATTCCCAAACCGCGCCTGCGGTGAGGCAAGATCAAGCAACGCCGGCGAACCCCGTCACATTCCGATTTTTGTTCCACAGACTTTCGCATAATACCTGGCCAAGGCGCTGTGGTCGTTTTGCCCGCACCCGTCGGCTTTGAGTGTTTGCATCATTTCCATGACCGCGGCGGTCAGGGGCATGGGAGCGCCTACGCCGTGGCCCGTGTCCAGGGCATTGGCCAGATCCTTGATGTGCAGGTCTATCTTGAACCCGGGCTTGAAGTTGCCTTGGAGCATCATGGGGACCTTGGCGTTCATAACGGTCGAGCCGGCCAGACCTCCCTTGATGGCATCCAGGACGCGAGCGGGATCCACGCCGGCCTTCCTGGCCAGTGTGAAGGCCTCGGCGCAGGCGGCGATGTTGCAGGCCACGATTACCTGGTTGGCCAGTTTGGTGGTGTTGCCGGCGCCGATCGGGCCGCAATACACGGCGCTGGCACCCATCTGCAACAGGATTTCTTTGACGGAATTGAAGACTCCCTCCTCACCGCCGACCATGATGGACAGGGTGCCGTCCATGGCCTTGGGTTCGCCGCCGCTGACGGGGGCGTCGATCATCTTCACCGCCTTGGCGCTGCAGGCCTGGGCGATCTCCTGCGAGGCCAGCGGGGCGATGGAACTCATATCAATGAGAATGGTTCCGGCCTTGGCCCCCTCCAGCACGCCGCCGGGTCCCAGCACCGCTTGCTTCACATGCGGCGAATTGGGCAGCATGGTGATCACGATGGAGCATTGTTCGGCCACCGCCTTGCACGAGGCCGCAGCTTTGGCCCCGGCCGCGGTTGTGCTGGCCACGTTTTCGGCCACGATGTCGAAACAAACAACCTCGTAGCCGGCTTTAAGCAGGTTTTTGGCCATGGGCTTGCCCATGATGCC
>JBEKUQ010000080.1:0-7559 GCA_049514835.1 Verrucomicrobiota bacterium
CGGCTAGACGCCGGCGAGGAGGACGGCGTAGGCGGCGAGGGCGAAGGCGAGAAGAGCCAGCTTTCTTGCGGTTGGAGTGGTGGAATGATGAAGGGATGGGACGGGAGCGGGTTGATCGGGCCGGTCCATCACTGCTTTGTCCCGGAGTGGCGAAGGCCGATTGGCGATGGCGGCGCCGAGGGCGAGACCGGCCATGAAAACGGTGACGATGATGCCGATTTGATGATAAACGGAGCCGCAGAGCACCTGGACCGCGAGGAGGAGGACCAGTTCCAAGGTCGTCGCCGCGAAGCCGGAGGCGAAGAGGACGGCGGAGGCGCCGCGGAGCCGGGCCAGGTAGAGGCCGAGCAAGACGAGCAACAAGACCTGGACCAGGCCGAAGCCGGTGTTGAACTGGCTCATCCAGTGGCGGAGATGATAGAAGTAGAGCACGGGGTTGAAGTCCGTGTTCAAGGCGGCGGGCTGGGCGATGGCGTGTTGCAGGTCGGCCAGGCGGTCCGGGGTGAGCATCGCGCCGAGGTAATGGCGGTTCATCAGTTTGGTCTCGATGCCCTGCTCTTCCATGCGCGCGGCGATGTCGTCAAAAAGCGGGCCGTCGGAGGCGAGGAAGAAAACCTTGCCGCCGGGCAGCGCAAGCACGTTGGGGAAAGAGGCGCGCAAGGAGCCGGCCGCGGAAGCGAGCAGGCGGGCCAGGCCGGGGCTGACGTAATTTTCATAATGTCCGAGCGAAAAGGAGACGACGCCGTTGGCAGAAAGGGCGCGTTTGACTTCGGCCAGAAATTCCACGGTGAAGAAGCGGTTGAGCTGGGCGGTGGAAGGATCGGGCACATCAATAATGACGACCTGGTATTTTTCTGAGGTTTGCTTGACAAATATGCGGCCGTCGCTGTTGATGACGCGGAGGCGGCTGCCGGCCAGGCTGCCGGGGAGGTATTGGCGTCCGAGCTCAAGAATCAACGGATCCAATTCCACGTAATCCACCCGGCGGACGTTGTATTTGAGCAGTTCGCGGGCGGTGCCGGAGATGCCGCCGCCCACGAGCAGCACCTGGCCGGCGTCCGGGCGCTGGGCCATGGCGAAATGGACGGCTTCCTCGACATGCTGGTCGTCGCGGGTGGAGGTGAGGGGCAGGCCGTTTTCGATGAAATCGAACTGGCCGTCGGATTCGGTGACGAGGAGTTTGCCGTAAGGCGAATTGGCGCGGGCGACGATGCGGCATTGCGGATACTGGGCGGCGGTGGAAACACCATCCAGGTCCACCAAAATGGCGGCGGCGATCACTCCGAGGGCCAGCGCGGCGGCCAGGGCGGCCAGCCATTTATGTCCGGCGTGAAGTCCGAAGGCTGCAGCCACGCAGAGGTTCAAAACGGCGGGAAAGACCAGAATGCCGGCATGGTCGAAGAAGCGGACGAGGACGAAGCTGAAGAGAACACCGCCGACGATGCTGCCCAGGCCGTCGGCCACATAGACCTGGCCGATGCCGGAGGCGCCCTCCTGCCGCGCCAACAAGGAGCAGGCCAGCGTCAGGGCAAAGCCGGCGATGAGGCAATAGGGGAGGAGGAGGAGGAAAACGCTGTAGAAAGTCTCGTTGACACCAACCTCGGCGCCGCGGACGAAAATGACGTTTCGCCAGGCGCGCAGGAGGAACACCTGCAACAGCGGCAGCAGGGCGACCCCGGATTGGGCGGCGGCCAGGACGGCAAGCGGATGCCGGAGTTTGCCGCAAGCGCGGCCCAGCCAGGCGCCGAATCCCATGAGGAGGAGCCAGTTGCCCAGCACAAGGCTGAGCACGAGTTCGTTTCCGCCAAAGGCGGCGAGGAGTTCGCGCAGCAGGGCCAGTTGCGTCATCACGCAGGAAAGGCCCAGAGCGCCCACGGCCAGGAGGACGAGCCGGCGTTGGCCCGCGGCCGCCAGCATGATCGGCATCCGGTCGGGCATGAAAGATCACTCCGGCTCGTGGAAGGCCTCGGCGTGATAGATGGAGACGCTGACGTTCCGGCCCCGCCAGTCGTCGGGCGCGCAGCCGGCCTTTTGGGCGAGCTGGTTGAGGAATTGGACCTTGTCGGGCAGTTGCTCCCAGACCTGCGGCAGAAAGGTGGCCTCGGCCGGGCCGATGCGCAGGACCACCCCATCCTCGCCCGGCTGCAATTTGTTGAGCAGGTCGTCGGGCGAATGGAAAGGGAGCGGCTGCGGCACGGTGAGAACGCTGATTTCGATTTTGATCTTGTTCACCTCCTCCGGGCGCACGGGCCGGAAACGCGGGTCGCGGGTCGCGGCGTTGCGGGCGTTATCAAGCACGGCCTGGTAAAGCGCCACCCGCGGCTCGATATAGCCGATGCAGCCGCGCAAGGCGCCGTTTTCGGTCAAGGTCACGAAGCAGCCCTTGTTCTGCGACAATGGAGCTGACAGGTCGCGCGGGTTGACCGGCGGGCTGGGCGAGCCGGCATCGGCGGCGGCGGCAGCGAGGGTGCGGCGGGCGATGTCCAGCAAAAACACGCGGTCTTTCGCGTCCACGTTTTGCGGGGCCGCCTCGTAAAAGGCGATGGCGGAATAGCCGACGACGGCGCTTTTGTCGCCGGCGGTGTCGCCGCTGTTGCGGTAGTCCAGCAATTGCGCTTTCCAGCCTTTGGCCCGGGCGAGGTGGAGGAGGGCCAGAATGGGGACTTTGCCGCAAGCCTCCTGGTTGGTCATGGCGTCGAGGTTGAGGTCGCAGACGGCGGTGACGCAGCGGTGGTCCAGTTCCCTGGCCTGTTCATAGGGGTGGTAATGGCTGAGATCGGAGCTGGCTACGATGAGAGTCTTGTTGTCAATCATACCGGCCAAAACGCGGGCGGCCTGGGCGGGGTCAACCTCGCCAAAGACCACGGGGAGGATGGTGAAATTGGTCAAAGTTCTTTGCAGGAAAGGGACCTGGACCTCGATGGAATGTTCCCAGGTGTCGGGCGTGTCCTGGCCGGCGGCCGGGGCCGGCTTGGAGGACTGGGCCCACCACTGCGGCCGTTGCACCAGGCATTGGCATTCCAGGACAAAGGGATTGGTCCTGGCCAGTTGCGCGGCGAGGGGCGAGATGGGGACGATTCCCAAAGGAGTCTGGTAGGCGTCCGTGTTGGGAACGGAAGCGCCCTGAAAAAGGGCATAATGACTGGGACCAAGAATGACGACGGTTTGAACATCGCGGCCGAGGAGCGTCTTGTAGGCGATGGCCGCGGTCGGCCCCGAATAAGGGTAGCCGGCATGAGGACAAACGAGGGCCTTGAGCCGCGGGATGGAATGAAGCGGCGCGGCCTGGAGCAAATCGTCAATGGTTTTGGCCAGCACCGGTCCATCCGCCGGATAAAACAGGCCGGCCACGGCGGGGGCGCGGACGCGCAGATGGCTGTTGGTGGGTTGCGCCGGCTGGACGCCCTGGCCGGCGGGCGGCGTCTCCGTGCGCGAATTACACCCCGAGCAAAGCAGCAGCAACGCGATCAGGGCAAATCCAACGGTCCCCTTTCGTCTGGTTCCTGCAGGCATGGCATTTCTTATAACCCCGCGCGAAGAAGAAAGTCAATCATTTACTGCTAAGGCCGCCGGATAGACGACAGAGGAGTGCGCCCGTCCTCGGGCGCAGCAAGCCCGGACTGCGCGGGCGCAACCAAGTTTTCCAAGGCTTATTTGCTCTATCACGTTGCTGCGCCCGGGGACGGGCGCACTCCGCCTTTGTAGTGTATCCCACCGTCTCCTCAGTACTGGTGCTGTTGAATTGCGGTTCACAATCTGTGATCTTATGGGATTGAACCAAGGGCGAGAGGATAACAGAGAGTGCCTTGAAGGCAAGGGGTTCATTGGGTGGAGATTGAGGAGGAACCCTCACCTCACCCTGACCCTCTCCCCTCCCATCCGCCTTCGCCAAGGCTACGGCGGGACAAGTCGGATGGGAGCGGAGAGGGAAGAGCAATCGGCTGTCTCTGGTTGGCGGGTGGTTGGCCGGCCAATGCAGTCGCGGGGTTTTCGAGATGCGAGGGATCGCCGAGTCTCGCCCGGCCGCAGGACGGCAGCTTGAGGCTGGCTCGTTGCAGAACCATTGAGAATTGGTCATTGAAAATTTGTTATTGGTCATTGGAAGACAAGCGGCGGCGGCAGGAAAACTTGTCACGGCTCGACGGAGTCTCGCCCTACCGTCAGGCGGCGGGGAGGTAATCTTTGCGCATGGGATGGCCCTCGAAGTTGTCCCACATGAGGAGGCGGCGGAGATCGGGGTGGCCTTGGAAACGGATGCCGAAGAGATCGAAAATTTCGCGTTCTTGAAGTTCGCAACTGCGCCAAACCGGGGTGAGGGAGGGCACGGTGAGGCGGTCGGTTCGGTTGGCGGTGCGAAGGCGGATGACGAGCGGGCCGTGACCGAGGGCCATGGAGTAAAGATGATAGACGGCTTCGAGAAAGGCCGGGGTCCTGCGTT
Source organism: Verrucomicrobiota bacterium (assembly GCA_049514835.1). Taxonomy (GTDB): domain Bacteria; phylum Verrucomicrobiota; class Verrucomicrobiia; order Limisphaerales; family Palsa-1400; genus JBEKOF01. Next base: position 4,439 of record JBEKUQ010000080.1, read on the forward strand.
CGGCGAGTTCCTCGGCCTCCTTTTCCACGCCGTCAATGATCTTCTTGACTTTGACTTTCTCCTTGACGGTTTTTTCCGGCCAATCCACGCCGGTGACGTTGGAGGCGTAGTCGAAGCGCAGGTCGGGCTGGTCGCGCAGAAAGCGGGCGAGCTGGAGGGCCTGGCCGGCCGGCAGGAGGAGGGAGGGCTGATTGGACGGGCTGGCGTTGGGAATGATCTCGACGGGCGCGCCCGGAAAGGCGGCGGTGAGGCGGTCTTTGATTTGTTCGAGGGTGAACATCAGTTTTTGGCGGGTTTGGCCAGTTGCGGTCCGACGAGGTCGTGAGGGCCGAATTGGGGCACGGGAAACTCGCCGGAGGCGCCGGGGTTGAGATGGGGCGGACGATCCGGGCCGGTGAGGCGCTGGGCGGCAATTTTTTGCTGCAATTTCATCAGGCCTTCGAGCAGGGCCTCGGGCCGGGGAGGGCAGCCGGGGATGTAGATGTCCACGGGGATGTAGAGGTCAATGCCGCGGAGGACGTTGTAGCCGTCGCGGAAGGGGCCGCCGCAGATGGCGCAGGCGCCCATGGCGATGACGTATTTGGGTTCGGGCATCTGGTTGAAGAGGCGGACGACCTGGGGGGCCATTTTTTTGGTGACGGTGCCGGAAACGATCATGAGGTCGGCCTGGCGCGGGGAGGGGCGGAAGACCTCGGCGCCGAAGCGGGCGATGTCGAAGCGGGCCATGGAGGCGGCGATCATTTCGATGGCGCAGCAGGCGAGGCCGAATTGGAGCGGCCAAAGGGAGTTTTTGCGGCCCCAGTTGTAAAGGTCCTCGACGGTGGTGAGGATGACGCCTTCGCGAGCCGGCTTGATCTGGGGTTGGGGATTGATCTGAGGCATGGCGTCGTCTATTTCCAGGTGAGAATGCCCTTGGCCCAGGCCCAGGCCAGTCCTTCGGCCAGGAGGAGGAGGAAGATCAACATGGCCAGAGAGGCGGCGAAGGGAAGGTCTTTGCAGGCGACGGCGAAGGGGAGCAAGAAGATGGTTTCGACATCGAAGATCAGGAAGATAATGCCATAGAGGTAGTAATCGGATTTGAATTGGACCCAGCCGGTGGGCTGGGCGTCGAGTCCGCACTCGTAAATGGCGTTTTTGACGGGGCCGGGTTTGCGCGGGGAGAAGAAGCGCGCCCAGAGCCAGGCGAGGGCCAGGGGAGTGAGGGCGAAGGCGAGGGCGGCGGCGGCAAAGAGGGCCAGGAACAAATAGGGGTGGGCGCTCATAATGAAGGGGGTGGATCAGCCAGCGTGGCCGCCGGCAAAGGGGAGCGGTTCGACCAGGATCATTTGGGCCAGTTGCGAGCTGAGGGCCATGCGGGCGTTGGCGACCTGGCAAATCAGGTTGGATTGGCGGACGAGGAGCTTGATGACCTGATGTTCGCCGAAACCGATTTCGCGCAGGCGCTGGGTGACGGCGGGAGGGGCGGAAAGGGCCTTGATGCGGACCAATCTGCCGGCGCGGACGCGGCTGAGGGGGCAGGCGAAGGGATTGGGACGAGGGAAATCGCGAGGCGGAGCCGGGCGATCCTGCGATAGAGTTGTGTCGGCAAACGTTTTCATGGAACCTACTGTTCGCGAGGCAAGCTACAAGGAGGCAGGAGGGCCGACTCCACTGATTTTGGCAATGTCAGGCCATTTTTTGGCCGACGGGGAAAGCGGGGGTTTTGCCATTTTCGGTCACTTCACAATAAATGTGCAATAAAAAGCAATCCGTGTGTAGTAGTTCTTCTTTTCCTTGAGCGATGCTGGCGGCGACATGAAAAGCATAAAAAGGTTGAAGGACATGAAATCGGCCAGGAACCAGACGCAGGAAATCAAGCGGGGCGGCAGCGCCGCAAGGAGGCTGGCATGATGTTCGTGGCTGGAATCAGTTTCAAGACGGCGCCGGTGGCGTTGCGAGAGCAATTGGCGGTCACGCCGTCGCGGGTGGTGGAGACGGCGGCGCGGTTGAAGGAGGAGTGGGGACTGTCGGAGTTGGTGCTGCTCTGCACTTGCAACCGGGTTGAACTTTATGGAGTCAGCGAGCAGGCCGGGGGCGAGGCGGAATTGCTGGCCACGCTGGCGCGGGGCACGGTGGATGTGACTCCTTACATTTATGTTCACACCGGCGAGGAGGCGGCGCGGCATTTGTTTTCGGTGGCGAGCGGGCTGGATTCGATGGTGCTGGGGGAGACGGAAATCACGGGGCAGATCAAGACGGCCTACGAGACGGCGCTGGGGGCGAAGTTGACGGGGCGGGTGCTGAATTGCGCGTTTCAACGGGCGTTTCAGGTGGTGAAGGCGATCCGGACGCAGACGCTGATCGGGCGCGGGGCGACGTCGGTGGGGAGCGTGGCGGTGGAGCTGGCGGAGAAGATATTCGGGGGAGATTTCAAGGAGAAGACGGTGATGATCATCGGAGCGGGGAAGATGGGGGAGGCGTGCATCCGGCACCTGGCCAAGAACGGGATTGGCTCGATCATCGTGGCCAACCGGACGCTGGCACACGCGGAGGAGCTGGCGCGGGTATTTGGAGGGCGGGCGGTGAATTACATGGACGACGGGCTGGCGGCGATGACGGGAGCGGACATCGTGGTCAGCTCGACGGGTTGCCCGGAGACGATCCTGGACCGGGAGGACGTGGAGGCGGTGATGCGGCAGCGGCCCAACCGGCCGTTGTTCCTGATAGACATCGCGGTGCCGCGGGACATCGCCCCGGAGGCGCAGGAGGTGGAGAACGTTTTTTTGTATGACATAGACGATTTGGAGAAGCTGGTGGCGGAGAACGTGAAGGTGAGGGAGCAGGAGATGGGGCCGTGCCGGAGCATCATAGCAAAGCACACGGCGGAATTGACGGCCAAACTCACCGGGCCGGCGCGGAAGCCGGAGGCGGGCGCGGCGGCGCGGCCGACCCGCTGGGAATTGCCCGGCCGGATACACGATTATGCGCACTGAGGCAACATCCCAGCGGGCCGAGGGAGGCCCTAACCAGATTTTGACAGTTGAGAACCAAAGGCAGTTGGGTTGGCGACGGCTGTCAGGAGGCCACGCCGGGAGGCGGAGCCGAACCGAAGCAACCATGACAGCACGGGAACCTTGACCAA
>JBEKUQ010000081.1:0-7535 GCA_049514835.1 Verrucomicrobiota bacterium
GAGCAGGTGGTCGCGCTGCAAAGGAGGATCGAGGAGATCGGGCCGGTCAACCTGGTGGCCATTGACGAGTACGAGGAAACGGAACAACGCCACCAGTTCTTGACCACGCAAAACGAGGATTTGACCCAGGCCAAAGCGGAGTTGCTGGAGGTGATCAACCGGATCAACACCCAGACCCGCCAGATGTTCGTGGAGACGTTCCAGAAAATCCGCGACAATTTCCGCGCCATGTTCGTGGAGGTTTTCGGCGGCGGCACGGCCGACCTGATGCTGGCCGACGAGGCGGAGGTGCTGGAAAGCGGCATTGACATCGTGGCGCGGCCGCCGGGCAAGCAGTTGCAGAGCATCTCGCTGCTGTCCGGCGGCGAACAGACCATGACGGCGGTGGCGCTGCTGTTTTCCATTTACCAGGTGAAGCCCAGCCCGTTTTGCGTGCTGGACGAGCTGGACGCGCCGCTGGACGAGGCGAACATCAACCGTTTCATCCGGGTGTTGCAGCGCTTCTTGGTTCACTCCCAATTCATCATCATCACGCACAGCAAGCGGACGATCGCGATGGCGGACGTGCTTTACGGGGTGACCATGCAGGAACACGGCGTGAGCAAGATCGTCAGCGTCAAGTTCCACAAAGCCGACGAGGCGGCCGGGGAACAAAAGACGCATCTGATGGAGTCGCTCGAATCGGCCAACGGGAACGGGTCGGCCGACGACGCGGAGGAGGAGAAGGCCGCCGGCGCGGACGAGGCGGGCGACGTGGTGCTGGCGAAATGACGGGCGAGGCCGAGGCGGCTTGCGAAGACTGGCCGGACTAATCTGCTTTCGCCAACCGTTCTTCGCGCACCTCATTGAGGTATTCTTCCACTTGCGCCGGTGTCAGCCTGGCTTCCTTCTGCAGAAGCCGCAGCGCCTCGCGCGGGGTCAACTGTTCCTTTTCGTCGGGTTGCATGGAACTGGCCGGCCGCAACTCCACGACGCCTTTGCCCTTGCGGATTTGGATTTGCTCCCCTGCGAGCGCCATATCCACCAACCGGCCCAAGCCGGGCGTGGCTTCTTCGACCGTCAACGTTTTCATGCAAGCAAACTTACGCCAACCCCGGCCTTTCGACAAGCTGTGAACTCGGGAGGACCACCCGCGCTTGAGCCACAGCGCCCGCTTCTAAAAGTCGGCCATGCTGGAGCCTGTTTGCTGGAACAATGGCGTGTGGTTGGTCGGTCGCAAATCACTTCCGCGCGCGGGCGCGGATGGCGATGAGTTGTTTCATGATGTTGTGCAGGTTCCCGCTCCAGGTCTTGGTGCCGAAGGTGTCGTGCAGGCTCTTGTAAAGAGGATAAAGTTCGCGATAAACGGCGTGGGCCTTGGGGTTGGGCTGGTAGGCGCGCGGCTTCAAACCGGTCATGGCCTTCTGGGCTGAGGGGTAATCGGGATGCGCCTGGCCGACCACCGCCGCCGCGATGGCCGCGCCCAGGGCGCAAGTCTGCGCCGAACGGGAAACCTTCATGGGCCGCCCGGTGACATCGGCGTAAATCTGCATGACCAGCGGGCTTTTATCGGCGATGCCGCCGCAGTTGACGATTTGGCCGACCTTGACGCCGTATTCCTCGAAACGATTGATGATGGTCAACGCCCCGAAGGCGGTGGCCTCGATCAGGGCGCGGTAAATCTCGGCTGGGGTGGTGTAAAGGGTCTGGCCCACCAGCACGCCGGTCAGGAGCTGGTCCACCAGAATCGTGCGGTTGCCGTTGTTCCAGTCCAGGGCGAGCAGGCCGGATTCGCCGGGGGCCAGCCTGGCCGCCTGGGCGGAAAGGGCGTCGTGCGAGCCGGCCTTCTTGCCGCCGGGCTTAATATAATTGACAAACCAGTTGAAGATGTCGCCCACCGCCGACTGGCCCGCTTCCAGCCCGTAAAAGCCGGGCAGCACGCTGCCCTTGACAATGCCGCACAGGCCGGGGATGTCGGCCAATTTTTCCGAGCCGGGGGCGATGGTGATGTCGCAGGTGCTGGTGCCGATGATTTTGACCAGCGTGCCCGGCGCGACGCCGCTGCCGATGGCGCCCAGGTGGGCGTCAAAAGCGCCCACCGCCACCGGAATGCCCGCGGTCAAGCCGGTTTTGGCGGCCCAGGCGGCGGTCAATCCGCCCACGGCCCGGTCCACCGATTCCACCCTTGGACAAAGCCGCGCGCGCAACGCCGCCAGCCTGGGGTCGAGTTTGCCGAGAAATTCGGCGTCGGGATAGCCGCCCCATTCCGGGCTGTACATGGCCTTGTGGCCCGCCGCGCAGATTCCAGCGGTGAGCTGGTCGGGCGCCAAAGTGCCGGTCAGTTCCGCCGGGACGTAATCGGCCAGCTCGACCCACGAATGGGCGGCGTCGAACACTTCCGGGTTGGCGCGCGCGCAATGGAGAACTTTGCTGAAGAACCATTCGCTGGAATAAGTGCCGCCGCATTTGGCCAGGTATTGCGGACGGATTTGGCCGGCCAGCGCGGTGATCTCCGCGGCTTCCGCCGTGCCGGTGTGATCTTTCCACAGCCAGGCCAGCGCGGCCGGATTGCTGGCAAACTTTTTGTTGTAGGCCAGCGGCTGGCCGGCGGCGTCCACCGGCAGGGGGGTGCTCCCGGTCGTGTCCACGCCGATGCCGATGACTTGCTCGGGCTTGAAGCCGCGGACGGATTTCTTGGCGGCGGCCAGCGCCTTTTGGATGGTGATTTCGGCGCCCCGCACGTAATCGGCCGGATGCTGCCGCGCCAGGTTCGGATCGCGGCCCAAAACCACGCCCTGCGCGCCGTGTGCGTAGCCCCAGACGGCGGCGGCCGCCTCGTGCCCGTTGGCGGTGTTGACGATCAACGTCCGCACCGAGTTGGTTCCGTAATCGAGTCCGATGACAAACTTTGCGCTCATAGTAATTTAATTTGATTTAGCATTCTATAACGGTTTTGACAACTTGGCTGCGGTAGGCCGCATTGAGGGCGAAGGCCTCGTCGGCGCGGCGCAAGGGAAAGCGATGGCTGACCAACCCGGTCAAATTCACGCGGCCGCGTTCCACCAGCCGGAGGGCCCGCGGATAGGTGTGTTTCATCCGCCGGCAAAACTTCACGGTCAGCCCCTTGCGGCGGGCGGTGGATGGTTTCATGGCCAGACGGTCGTCGGAGGGTATGCCCACCAGCACAACCCGTCCGCCGGGGCGCGTCATTTCGGCGGCCTGCTGGACGGAATGATCGGCCCAGGCCGCCTCGAAGGCCACATCCACGCCGCGGCCGGAGGTTTCCTTGTATATGCGCGCGACGGGATCTTCGCCGTCGCAGTTGATGGCGACCGCGCCGTATTGCCGGGCGGCCTTGAGCCGCCAGGAAAACTTGTCGGTCACGAAAATCGGGTCCGCGCCGGCGATTTTGGCGACTTGCAGGATGAGCAGCCCGATGGCACCGGCGCCCAGCACGGCCACGCTTTGGGCGGGGCGCAGCTTGGCCAGATCAACCGCATGAAGGGCGACTCCCAGCGGCTCCAGCAAAGCGGCTTCGATGTCGCTCATGGATTTGGGAACGGGGAAACAGCAGCGCGCCGGCATCAGCATCCATTGGCACAATCTGCCGTCGTAGGGGTGGTTGCTGCAAAAGCGCATGTTGCGGCAGAGGTTGGGATGGCCGTGCTGGCAAGGCTCGCAACCAAGGCAGGGCTGGGCGGGGTCCACCGCCACGCGCGCCCCCGCTTCCAACAGTTGCCCGTTGCCGTCCAGCCCCTCCGCTCCGGCTTCCGTGACCACGCCCGAAAATTCATGCCCCAGAATGAGCGGTGAAGCCACGGCCGTATCGCCAATCCGCGCATCGTGATAGGAATGAAGGTCGCTGCCGCAAATCCCGGTGACCTTGACCCGCAACAGCACCTGGTCCCGCGCCGGCGGACCGGGCCGCGGCACCCTCTCGACGCGCAAGTCCGCCGGGCCGTGCAGGCGCGCGGCCAGCATCGTGGTCGGTTTTGACCTCCGGCGTTTCACTGGGCCTTTGCTCATTTTGCGTGTCAAATCCCGGCGCGCTGGCTTTCCGGGAGCCAAAGAGCAGGGGCGGTCATTTGATGGTGAACCGGCCGCAATGTCAAGCGCGGCCCGCAGCCGGTGGCCCCAAAAATAGAAATGCCTCTTGACCCTCCCCTTGCTGGAGGCCGTAAATCATCAGAAATATGAAAAACTCATACAGCATCGGCGAGTTCTCGCAGGTCACCGGTTTATCCGTCAAGACCCTGCGATTCTATCACGAAAAGGGAATTCTGGTTCCCAGTTCAGTGGATCCGGTGACCGGGTACCGCTTCTATGACGCCGGCAAAATTGACAAGGCGCGCGTCATCATGCGCCTGCGGCAGATGGAGTTTTCCATCGAAGACATTGCCGCCGTGCTCGGAGAATGCAGCGATGAAGCGGATATCCTCAGTTATCTCGAGCGTCAGAAGCATGTTCTCCAGCAACGCATCCAGCAGGACCGCGACATTGTTCGTTCCCTCAACGCCATCATCTCGACTGAGAAGGCCGCCCGCCGGCTCTTGGAAGGCGGCAACTTTCCCGCGGAAGATAAAACCCTGGAGCCGGTCCTGATCGCCGGCATCCGCATGAAAGGCAAATACAGTGATTGCGGCGCGGGTTTTGCGCGGCTGTGCAAGTCCCTCGGCCGTCACATTTGCGGCAAGCCGCTCTGCCTCTATTATGACGGCGAATATCGCGATGGCGACGCGGATTTTGAGCCGTGCGTTCCCATTCGCAAGGAAGTGTCCGCCGAAGGCGTTTCCGTTCGCCTGCTGCCGGGCGGCCGATGCCTGACCCTGGTGCATCGCGGCCCCTACGATCAGTTGGGCCGTAGTTACGCCAGGATTTTGCAGCAGGCGCAAGAGCGGAAATTGAAAATCTCCCTCCCAACCCGCGAGGTTTATCTCAAAGGGCCGGGCATGATTTTCAAAGGCAATCCGAAGAATTATCTGACCGAAATTCAATTGCCAGTCGGCGCCTGACGGCCTATTTGGCGAAGAAGGCGTCCAGGGAGAGGGTGAATTCCGGCAGGGCCGCGCTGGCCAGCGTGCCGCCGGGTCCGTGGAGCGCGTGTTCGGTGAACTGGCCGTCCTTGGGCCGCCGATAAACTTCGATTTGCTTCTCCGGCCCGAGGACCAGCCAGCATTCCTTGACACCGGCCGAGGCGTAGGCGCGGAGTTTCGAGCGTTTGTATTCCTGGGCGGACACACATACTTCGATGACCAATTCGGCGGTGCAGGGGTGTTGATCCCAAAAATCCTCGTTTGCTCCGCGAACGATGGAAATACTCGGCTCCGGCTCGGAATCCTGGCACGAGATGGGCTGTTCCGAGCGCACGAGATGGGTTGGCGGCATTACGGAGTCCAGCAACCCCAGCAGCCGTCGGACCAGGAAGCACTGAAACGGCGGCTTGGACGGCTTCGTATAGATTAACCCGTAGAGCAGTTCGGTGTTTTTAGGAATCAGCCCCATCTCGCCCAAGGCGTGATAAGCGGCCACGGACAGCGGCCAGAGTGGCGCCCCGCCCAAGGGGACCGGCGAAGGCTCAACCGCTTTCATCATGGAACAAAATATAGCCTCGCGAAGGGAGTCCGCAAGGGCGGAATGGCGCGCTTCGCCTCGTGGATTGCCTATTAAGAACTTATGTTTTTCTTTGCGATCTTTGCTTCCTTTTGCGGCCAGTTTATTTTTGGTTGCGGCTTCGCGTGATCAATCCCGCGCGCGAGTTTTCAGTGAGACGGCGGATGATTCTCCCTCTCCCCTGTCCCGCCGTAGGCCCGGCGAAGGCGGATGGAGGAGAGGGCCGGGGTGAGGTCGAGCACTACACAGCCATCGTCAGAAATCTTTTGAGAACTTCTCCTTCACTTTTTCCAGTGTTTCTGGAGCGACAAACCACTCCAATAATCCGCAGTTTCCGCAGACGCGCAAATGGACATGGCCAACCGAGAAAGCGCCAACGGGCAAAAGCGGACCAAGTTGGCCCCACAGAGAAATGTCTTTTGAATAAAACTCGCTGCTTCCGCAGTTTCGGCAGGTGTTGTTTGGGTTTTCCATAGCGTGTGATGATGGCTAAAGTTGAAAGCTGAGCCACCGCCGACTCGCGGCGTGAATCCCGACTTGTCGGGAAACAAAAGCGCCAATGGCGATTGGCTCCGGCGACTTGTCAGGTGTCACGGTCTCAATCATCAAATCCCGTGTGTCTCGGCTCTCCGGCAACAAACTCGACCCGCCAAACTTGAGAATCATTGGCGCTGTCAATAAACTCGAACGTGAAATCATCCTGGCGTCGCTCGTCGGTGACATCGAGCAAATAAGTGTCCAGCTTGGCGTCTCGAACCTCTGACTCTCTGCTCCGAAGAAACTCGACGGCCTGACGCTCCAAGCTGCCAAAACGCGCCATGATGCCCTGTAACTGTGCAACCAATCGCTCGTCCGGCGCAGTCTCGCTGCCACCGATGATAAATGGAATGTCCCGACCATCAATCCGAGCCTGTCCCTCCCATAAGCTGGAATCTGTCTCGGCTGAAGTAAGCAACCCCAACTGCGGATGCTGAATCTTGCGGAGAGGCTTGCGCTGTCGTAGGTAGTAATGGGCAATGCCGTAGATAAACCTGCCGACGCCGAAGATGAGCACGCCGACCGCAAGCAGGAGCGTGACCGACAAAACAATAATGACAATCTTGCCATGCACGATGGGTAGTGACAATTAATATACAGCAGGTTGTTCGTCAATTAAAATGGCCATAGGACTGCGAACAAAGCCGGGCGGTGGCTTAAGGGCCTGCGCAACAACAATTTCCGATCTTTCTCGAAGCGATTGTCAGAAATATCCGGGTCAGAAATATAATACGCCCCGCCCCCCCGTTCAGAGCAAAGCGGGCCAATTTCATTTTTCTGACCCCATTTTTCTGACATCGCCTTCCTTTGATCTTGGCGGGAAGGATGCCGCGGCCAGCACGCGGAGTCAAACTTTTAGGGCGCTGAGCGGTGTCTTAATTTGAATTGTTTTCATGGTTTCTGGCGGGTCTGGCACGGTTATTTTTGCCGCTTTTTGGCGTCGGCCATAATCGAAGCCCGCACGGCGGTCACAGGCGATTCAACGGGCGGGATTTCCAGGACGGTCACAAACCTCTCCCCAGTGTCGTCCGGGCCGTCTGGGTGGCTCCAGGCGTAGGCTTTCTTGGCCTTTGGGTGTCCAGACAGGGTGAAAACCTCCACGTTGCCTTTCCAGACGGTTTGCCCGCGAAAGACTTCATGGACAGGGGTGGACTCCTGCCAGAACGATTTGCAGGCGTGAAGGTGTAAAATCACGCTCTGTAACTTTTCGATGTATTCTCTATTCGCCACAGGCTTGAACCAGATTCGCCACAGTCCAGATGCTCTTTTCCACGCCAGCGGCCATTGCCGGGGTCATGCGAATCGAACCGTGGATTTTGCAGAAGTTGTAATACGCGAAATTCAAGGCGACCGCAGCTTGAAAGTTCTCAAACTTTTTGCTGAATGCGTTCGTCAGGCGCGTCAGTCGG
>JBEKUQ010000082.1:0-7524 GCA_049514835.1 Verrucomicrobiota bacterium
GGCCATCACCGCGTGGCTGGCGCGGGGAAAACCGCTGCGGGAAGCGGTGGAGTTGGGCAAGACTTACATCGCCAACGTCATCGCCGCCCTGCGCCGAGGCGAAGCGGGATGAGGAAAGCCGGAAGGAGCTGAGAAGGAGCTTGCCAAGAGCGGAGAAAAGGCTACGATGGGGGGAGAAATCGGCGGGTGTGGTTCAATGGTAGAATGCGGGCTTCCCAAGCCTGAGACGAGGGTTCGATTCCCTTCACCCGCTCCACTCGCAAGGATGGCGTTGATGGTCAGCACTTTACGCGATTCCACTATTCCCGAATCTCACAAAATGAGAATGAAAGTGAGAATGACCGGCACAGAATTTCAAGCGTAATGCACGGTGAAACCCTTTGTTTTCAGTGCTTTCCAGCGATTCTCCTGACCAACGAAAGTGAGAATAAAGTGAGAATGTGCTGCCTTTGACGCGTTATCCGCCCAAAGGCGGTCGAATGTCGAGTGCCTTACTCAAGACCTTGCTCGCCTTTCCACCGTTTCCACCAACTACAGCGTGTTCTGGCTGGCTCATCCGTAACGGCCTGAATTCCCGCAACGAGGCTCAATGACGTGTCTTCATCATAACTTAATGTTCTTCGCCGTATGTTATCCTAAATGAATGCATTCGCGCAAAGATGTAGAAGGGTGGTGGCTTTATCGAGGTGGAGAATCCTTGGGGAGGCACCCAAATGCATATAATCGCAGTCATCCCAATAGCCATCAACGCGGGAGCAGCCGCACTTCCAGCGATTGTGGCAGCCATAGCCAGCCTCGCGGCAATCCTATTCAAACCTCGCGCGCTGATACAACTATTGCGAACGCGATGGCTGGCCTCCAGTATTTTACTGGGAGGGTTGATTCTCCTGGTGGTCGCAACGTGCTGGTGGCGTTCCGGTTCGGCAGTTCGCCGGGCCGGGCGAAACGAGCAACCTCCGGCCAGCGGCATTGATTGGGCGAAGGTGGCGGAAGACATTATCGCACAGGAACAGGTGCGACAGGTGTCCGGCCATTATGCCGTACAGGCGCCGGATTCGGCCGCCTCCCCTGGAGGGACGGCCCCGGCTGCTCAGGGACCTCTGCCAATCGGCGGGCCGGATTTTTCCCGTAATCTTTACAAAGGCGGGACATCGCCCGCCGGATTGAAGGCATTGTGGAGTTTTAAGCCGGAAGGCACTTTGTTCTTTGGGGTTCCGGCGGTCGTCGGCAAGCGCATCTACGCGGCGGGCTGCCAGGTGGATTTGGGCGCCTATACGGGCCTTTTAGCCTGCCTCGATTTCGACACCGGCAAACCGCTTTGGCAAACGACGCAAAATGGCAACGAGCCGTTGCGGCCATTTTTCAGTTCGCCAGCCGTGACGCCGGATGGCAAATACCTCGTCATTGGGCAGGGATTGCACCAGGACCGGGACTGCTCGCTGCTTTGCTTTGATACCGCGACCGGCCAACAGGTCTGGGCAGTGAAAACACCGCTGCATGTTGAATCGTCTCCTGCCATCTTCGGCTACATGGCGGTGGTGGGTGCGGGGGCGATCGAAGGAGATGACGGAAGAGCCGTTGGTGACCCCGGCTTTGTCTTGGCGGTGCGCATCTCGGACGGGAAACTGCTCTGGAAGCAGCCCGTGAATGACCCGGAGAGTTCACCTGCGATTGACGAAAGCGGCATGGTGTTTATCGGCAGCGGCTGCAATGGACAGGCGGTGGTTGCAATCCACAGTGAATCTGACGGGGAACGGCAAGAAAAGAAACTCGCCCGGATCGCCTGGCGAACCGCAGTGGCCCAGCCGATGTTGGCGCCGGTCACGCTGGCGGGGAATCTGGTGATCGCCGGCGGTGGAAACGGCGACATGGTCCATTCCGGGCGGAACCCGCAAGGACTGGTGATGGCTTTGGACCGGCAAACCGGAAAAATCGTCTGGCAAAGTTCGTTGGACGATGCCGTGCTCGGCGCGATTGCCTTTCAGGACGGAATACTGATTTGTCCGGTTCGGAGCGGCGAAGTGGTGGCGCTGGCGGTCGGCGATGGCCACGTTCTGTGGAGGACCCGCGTCAGTGGGAATGCGCCGGTGCTCACCGGTTGTGCGGTGACCAAAGACCGGGCCTACGCCGTCAGCAGCGACGGATACCTGGCGGCGCTCGCGACGGGCGACGGGAAAGTGCTGGAAAAAGTTTACCTGAATGATCAGAGCCAGCCTGGGACGGGTTTGTCACTTTCGTCTCCGCAAGCGATGGAGGATCGGATCATCGTGGGCAGTGAAACCGGCGGCCTGCGCTGCCTGCAAGGAACTGGAGGCGGCAAATGATCTCCATCCGAAAGTTTACCCAGGATCTGGTTGATTGTCGCGAAGTCATGCTGGTGGGCGGCAAGGGGGCCAGTCTTGGGCGGCTGATGCGCGCGGGGTTTCCAGTTCCCAACGGCTTTGTAGTCAACACGGGCGCGTATCGGTTGGCTCAGGAAGAAGCCGCAACCGCGGGCAAACCAATGGAGATTCCGGCTCAAGTAGCTGAGGAAATCCTCCACGGTTACAAAACTATGGCTGCCGGAGCGGTGGCGGTTCGTTCATCAGCGACGGTTGAAGACTTGGCAACAGCATCCATGGCCGGGCAGTGCGAAACGTTCCTGGACGTTGACGGAGAAACCGGGTTGCTTGAAGCGGTGCAACGGTGTTGGGCAAGCCTGGACGCCCCTCGCATCCGAGCCTACCTTGCTGAACATGGAATTGAACCCGCCGAAGTCGCCATGGCGGTTGTGGTGCAGCGGTTGGTGCCAGCGGATGTGGCCGGGGTGCTCTTCACCGCGGACCCGAATGGCGGCGGCAGCGGGAGAATGCTGGTCGAGGCCAATTGGGGCCTGGGTGAAACCGTCGTCGGAGGACACGCGCAACCGGACGTGCTTGCGGTTGAACGGGAGACAGGCCGGGTGCTTTCAGCCAAGATTGCGGATAAACAGGTGTATCTGGCCGCCGGGACGGGCAAGGAGCAGCCGGTCGCGATATCCTTGCGTAAGAAGTCCTGCTTGAGCAGCCGCGACGTGCATCGTTTGTGGGAATTGGGAAAACGGATTTCGGTACACTTCGGCGCGCCGCAGGACATCGAATGGGCATTCCACGATGGCAACCTGTTTCTGCTCCAGTCGCGTCCCATTACGACGCATCGGGAAACCGAAGCGACCGAGGCGTTGGTGCAGGCCACCCGCCAGCGTCTGCGCCAAGAAATGTCAGCCGGGCGTGGGCCTTGGGTCCTGCATAATCTCGCCGAAACGCTTCCGCATCCAACTGCCTTGACCTGGAGCGTGATCCGGAAGTTCATGTCCGGCTTGGGCGGCTTCGGCGCGATCTACCGGCAGGCGGGATTTCAACCGGCGCCGATCATTGATCGCGAGGGATTTCTGGAGCTTGTGGCCGGGCGCATTTATATGGATGCGGCCCGCGCTCCAGAGATGTTCTGCGAGAACTTCCCTTTTGCCTATGACCTCGAGAAGTTAGTCCATGATCCCGACGCTTCCCAGAAACCGCCTACACTGCCCCGGGGATCGTATTCATTGCGTGCGAAGGCCGCCGCACTACTGTCCAAGGCGGGCGCAAAGCTCCAGGGCTTGGCGGGACGGGCTGCTGGCGAATTCCGCGAAAAGACGACCCCAGCGGTGACCGAATACGTCGCCCGATCCAGAGAAAGGAACCTTCGCTTGCTAACGGCGGAGCAACTGATCGCCTTTTGGGAGGAGTACGAGAAACAGATTCTAAATGTTTTTGGCCGCGATATTCTCATGCCGGGCTTGATTTGCGGCATGGCATGGGCGGAGCTTGAGACTTTTTTGCAGGAGAATCTCTGGGATGATGATACGAAGGCGCTGTTGCGCTCCATTTCCGTCGGCGGAGAAGAGGACCGCACGGTGATCGCGGATGCGGAACTGTACGACGTGGCCAACGGGAAACGGCCGCTGGAAACATGGCTGGCAGAGCACGGCCACCGCGGACCGGGCGAGCTTGACCTTGCCGCCCCGCGCTGGCGCGAGCAGCCGGAGGTTCTGCGGGAGATGGCGGCGCGTCTGGCCGCTGGCGAGCCTCCGCTGGAACGGTACCGTCGCGGCGCGGCTGCGGCCAACCAGCAGACCGCCGTTCTGCGGTCGCGCCTATCGGCTGCCGATGCCAGAGAATTTGATCGCCGTCTCGACCTTGTGCGTCGCTATATGCCTTTTCGCGAAGACGGGAAGGATTTGCTCATGCTGGGTTATGGATTGTTGCGCGATCTGGCCTTGGAAGCCGGCATCCGGTTGGAAATTGGCGACGGCGCATTTCATTTGACCCGTGATGAACTTTTCGAAGCGTTGCGCCTCGGCTTCGCGCCGCTCCACTTGATCGAACAACACGAGCTGACTTATCGGGCCGAAAGGCGTCTAAGCCTGCCGCGCGTTATTGACGCACACGCCATTGACCGGCTGGGAGAGACAAACGAGATAAAGGCGACCGCAGGCAGCTACCCTGGCCTGCCGATTTCCGCCGGCCAGGCAACCGGCCCCGCGCGCATCCTCCAGTCCGCCACCGATGCAGGCGAACTTGGTCGCGGTTACATTTTGGTCTGCCCCAGCACTGATCCCGCGTGGACGCCCTTATTTGTCAATGCTGCCGGCCTTCTGCTGGAGTGCGGTGGCGCGCTTTCGCACGGGGCGGTGGTGGCCCGCGAGATGGGTTTGCCGGCGGTAGTACTCCCGGATGCGACCCGGCTGTTTCAGGACGGCGAGCAGATCAATGTCAACGGCAACCAGGGCTGGGTGGCTCGCGCGCTGCAACATTCCAACCAACCTCCGCCGACCGATGCGATTGATCCCAAAGACACCCGTGTTCCGCGTGAATTGATCCCCCCTCCCCCCGGGCGCAAGGAGCGTCAGTCCGCAAAGCTTCGCAACGCCGCCGCAGCGCTGTGGATGATGTATCTGCTGGGTTTCTTCTTCCTGCCCAAGGACTACGTTTATCAACCCTCGCTTGCCTTGCTGGATTTGCTTTTGTGGCCGCTGGTGCGCTTTTTGGGCAAGCCGGCGGTGGTGGCCATCGTGGCGGCAGGCATCGGGATGGCCATTTTGTTGGTGCAGAAACTTGCCACGGACAACCCCCGATTGCTCGAAGCCAAACGCCGGGCCGCGCTCCTCGTCAAGCAGGCCCGGTCGCTGCCAGAGAATGCGCCCCGCCGCCAAGCGTTTATCCAATTGGCCGCGCCGGTAAATTTCCGCGTGCTGATGGCCGCAATGGTTCCGGTCAGCCTGCTGCTCGGATTGCTGGTGATTTCCTTTGCCTGGTTCAAGGATCGCCTGGATCCGTCTTTGCCGAAAGGGCTGGCCGGTTCGTCTGTGCAAATCGTTGCCATGGTGAACAGCGATTGG
Source organism: Verrucomicrobiota bacterium (assembly GCA_049514835.1). Lineage (GTDB taxonomy): Bacteria > Verrucomicrobiota > Verrucomicrobiia > Limisphaerales > Palsa-1400 > JBEKOF01. The sequence goes on from JBEKUQ010000082.1 coordinate 5,399, forward strand.
AGCAAGCCGGTGCGGGTCGAGGTGCCGGCTCCACTGGTTCCAGATGAGGCCACGCCAGTTTCGCGCATTTTGCCGCCGATTCGCAAAACGCTGGAACATTTGCTCGCGCTTTACCGCCAGCCCCGAAGTCAGCCGGACCTTCCGTGGGAATTGCAGTTGGCTCCGGATCTGGCCCGGAACCAAACGGCGGACGATCTCCAGAAATACCTCAGCGCGGGCATTCCACCGCGAGGCGTCACTTGGATGATCCGGACACCGCCCGGCACCGTCGGAAGGTTTTCCGTGAAGGTGATTGCTCAAGGCCAACCGCCGGTGGCGGTGAATGTCGTGCTCGACGAGGAGTTCCCACCCGGGAAATTGATTGCCAAAGGAGGACATGATTCGCCCATCGAGGAATTGCGGGTTGTCTATCCGCCGCCAGGGCAGAAGCTGGCTTTCTGGCAACCACTGGCGGGGATCGGGGTCCACGATCATCTGCCTTTCGCCAAGAATCTGGACAAGATGGATGTAGGGTGGTTGTGGCTCTATATCCTCGCGTACTTGCCGGTCTTGTTCGTGTCAAGAGCCGTGCTGAAAGTGGCTTGATGGGAGCGATTCTGCGATGAATCGGCGTTGGCCAAAGCGTCTTAATCACAACTTAAGGTCACTTATGTTATGGGTTGTATGAAAGCTGCAATATCGAAGCTTTTGGATGCAGTTGGCGCCGGAGCCGCAAAAGCGTGAAGTAGAGATTTGAATTTGAACAATTTGAAAATACGAACTATGAACACTAATAAAAAATTACTGGCTGGATTTTTCTCGGCACTGGTCTTCTCAGTGGTGGCTTCGGCCCAATCCGGGCAGGCAGAACGCGCAACATCGCAGGCACCAACCGCAACCGCCTCTACAGCTCCAGCGGGTAACGGGGATCGCGTAGAAACGGCGCGCAACACCAACCCGGCTGTTGGCAATTTGCCTGCGAATACCGGGGTGGATGCTGTCAAAAGTCAGATTCACGCCACGGATGAAGAGTGGAAAGTCATCGGGCCTCTGCTTCAAGCGGTTGCTGCCGCGCGCCAGACGGCGAATTATGGCTTGGCTGGAGCGCAGGGCAATGCGGGCTTTGCCGGCATGAACGGGGGGTGGGGCGGTCCCGGTGGGGGCTTTGGGAGAGGCGGACCGGGCGGCGGCCCCCGCCGCGGTGGACCGGGTGGTGGATTTGGCCGCGGCGGCCCGGGCAATGATAGTTTTGCCGACCCCGGCAATGGCGGCGGATTTGGGAGAGGCGGCCCTGGTGGTGGATTTGGTCGCGGTGGGCCAGACAACGACGAATTTGGCGGCCCTGGCGCGGGTCGCGGATTTGGACGGGGCGCCTCTGACAGCGATGGTGCTGCCGAGTCTGGAGGTCGCGGTGGATTGGGAGGAGAGGGTCCCGGCGGCGGCCCAGGCGGAAGCGCGAGTCCGACAAATGCGCCTGGCGCAATTCCCAATGATGCAGGTCCCAACGGCCCCCGGGGAGATGGTCCCCCCGGCATAGGCGGAGGCAACAATGCGGTCGCAACGGCGCTGGCCGAACTCAAGACGGCTCTTGCCAAATCGAATACCCCGACGGATCAGATCAAGGAGAAACTCGCGGCGGTTCGCAACGCGCGTCAAAAGGCCAAAACTGAGTTGGCTGCCGCTGAGCAGAATCTGCGGCTATTGCTGACGACCGATCAGGAGACAGTACTGATCAGCCTGGGCTATCTTGAGTGATCGAAGTGTCCAAAGTTGTGCCATGCGTATTTCAATCCATTAAACCAACGGAATTCTGTATGATGCGTCTAATCCACTCGCTCCTAAAAAGCCGGCTGTTGCAGTTGACACTGGCTTGCTTTTGTCTTGCTAACCCAGCCCATGCCTTCGTTGATCTGGCCCCCACCCTCGCCAAAATCATCGCTGATTCCCAGAGAATCTGTCTGGTCGAGGTGGTGCAGTTCAACCATGAGAGCCACACCCTGGTGCTCAAGGGGGTTCGCGCCATCAAAGGCGATCTGGATGGCAATCCGATCCAACACGACGTCGCGGCGGCTGGCGGTTCCCTGGTCCCACGTTCCATCCAGCAGTGGGCCGCGCCTGGCGCGCGCGGTGTCTTGTTCCTCTCACGC
>JBEKUQ010000083.1:0-7520 GCA_049514835.1 Verrucomicrobiota bacterium
GCGCCGATGCCTTCTTCAAAGGCTCCATTGACGAGTTTCGCATCTACAACGCGGCCCTGTCGTCAAATTCGGTTTTTCAGGATTACCTGCTTGGGCCGGATGCGCTGGGCGCAGGCCCCGTCTATTTTTTGGTGCAACCGCAAAGTCAGACTGTGGTCCAGGCCCGCAGCGTTACTTTCAGCGCCGTGGTCGCCGGCATGCCTCCCTACTCCCTGCAATGGTACCGCAACGGCGCGCCGCTCACCGGAGCGACGAACCAGACGCTGACCTTTACCGCCGCGCTGACGGACAGCAACGCGAATTACCGGCTTTGGGCCACCAATACTTGCACGAACACCGTTTTCATCGCCGCGAGCAGCAACGCCGTGCTGACCGTCACCGCCGACACGGTGCCGCCGGTCCTGTTGAGCGCCCAAAGCGTCTCCACCAACACCATTCAACTGCTTTTCTCAAAACCTCTCAGCGCCGGCACGGCGACGAATCTGGCCAACTATGTCATCAGCGGTCCGGGCGGACTGGAGAGCATGATCGCGGCCACCTTGGACACCACCGGAACCAACGTCACGCTCGCCATTCCGCCGCTGGTTTTCGGCGCCAGCTACACCGTGACGGTCAATGGCGTCACGGACCTGGTCGGCAACCTCATTGCGCCAGGCAGCCAGGCGAGCTTCATCTATGTGCCCAATTCCATCACCGTCCAGGCCGATCAGCCTGGCGTGACGATCAGTTCCAACCTTTTTGGCATCTTCTTCGAGGAACTCAGCTCGGCCGGAGACGGCGGTCTTTACGCCGAACTGGTGCGCAACCGCTCGTTCGGGGATAACACGAACGCCGATTACTGGAGCTTGGTCACCAGCGGCACGGCCGCCGGCACGATGGCCCTGGACACGTCCCTGCCCTTGAGTTCGAGCAACCTCACTTCCCTCCGCCTGACGCTGGCCGGCGGCGTTGGAACCGTTGGCGCAGCCAACAGCGGTTATTGGGGCGTCCCGGTAACTTCCGGCGCGCAGTACCACCTCGGCTTTTATGCCCGCTGTTCCAGCGGTTTCAACACCGCCGTCACCGTCTCGCTGGAAAGTTCCAGCGGGTCCGCCGTCTATGCCTCCTCTCCAGTGGCCGGCGTGGCGACCGGGTGGTCGCACTTTACCGCGCAGCTCACACCCAACACCACCGACCCGGCGGCCCGTCTGGTTCTCCGCATTTCCCAGCCTGGGACGGTCTGGCTGGATTTCGTTTCCCTGTTTCCTGCGCAGACTTTCCACAACCGCGCCAACGGATTGCGGCCGGACCTGGCCAACATGCTCGTCAACCTGCACCCTTCCTTCGTCCGTTTCCCCGGCGGCGCATGGGTTGACGGATCGGGAGTCGCCGACTTCTACAATTGGGAAGTCACGGTCGGGGACCCCGCCAACCGCCAGCCGCGCTGGGACCTCTGGGGTTACATGGTGGATAACGGCCTGGGCTACCATGAATATCTTCAGATGTGCGAAGATTTGGAGGCGGTCCCGCTCTTCGCCGTCAATTGCGGCATGGATTATTCCATTGCGGTCGCGACCAACCAACTCGGCCCCTACATTCAGGAAGCGCTGGACGCGATCGAATATGCCAACGGGGACACGAACAGCCATTGGGGCGCCCAACGCGCGGCCAACGGCCACCCGGCCCCGTTCAACCTCCAATACATGGAAATCGGCAATGAAAACGGGGGCTCCGATTATGAAACCCACTACGCCATGTTTTACGACGCCATCAAGGCGCAGTATCCCCAGATGAAGCTCATCGCCACCTCCACCGTAAGCTCCCGTCCGATGGACGTGGTGGATGAGCATTATTACCCAGACCCGACATTTTTCGAACAACAATCCACCAGGTACGACACCTACAGCCGGACCGGGCCCAAGGTTTTCGTGGGCGAGTACGCCGTCACCAGCGGTTCCGGCAACGGCAACCTGGCGGGGGCGCTGGGCGAGGCGGCGTTCATGACCGGCATGGAACGGAATTCGGATGTGGTCATCATGGCTTCTTACGCGCCCTTGTTCGCCAACTTGAACAACAAGGACTGGAACCCGGATTTGATCTACTTTACCGGCACCCAGGTGTACGGCACGCCTTCCTATTACGTCCAGCAGATGTTCAGCTTGAATCGCGGCGATGTGGTCCTGCCCACCGCGATCGTCGCGCCCGCCACCGCGTCCACGAACCACGGCGCGATTGGCTTGGGCACCTGGAATACTCAATCGGCCTACTGCAACCTCATCGCCACGGCCGGCTCGACGTTGCTCTATGAGAGCGATTTCACCACGCCGGCGGGCACCAACGGGTGGCAGTTCGGCACCGGCGCCTGGGTGACGACCAACGGGTTGTTCGAGCAAACCGCCGGTGGAACCGACAACACGGCCACCTATGGCAGCACGACCTGGAGCAATTATACCTACACGTTGCGCGCCATGAAGCTGGGCGGCAGCGAAGGGTTCCTGATCATGTTCAACGTGCTCGACAGCAATCATTACATGTGGTGGAACATCGGCGGCTGGGGCAACACCCAAACCGGCATCGAATGGGCGCAAAACGGCACGAAAAGCTTGCTCGCTTCGGTTCCCATGACGATCCACACCAACCAGTGGTACGATATTGCCATCGAATTGAGCGATCACATCCGCTGCTATCTTGATGGCGTGTTGATCCACGACGTGTCGAGCGCCCCGGTGACGCTCTACGCCTCGAGCAGCTACTTGAGATCCAAAGGCCAGGTTATCCTCAAGGCGGTCAATGTCACCGGCTCGCCTGTCACCACCGAACTCCGCCTGAACGCCGCGCGCGGTCTGGCGCCCAATGCGGCCGCCACCGTCCTCACTTCGGCTGGCCCGCTCGACGAGAATTCCCTCGCCCAAACGAATAATGTGGCGCCGGTCGCGGTCGCGCTGACCGGCGTGGCCACGGATTTTGCCTACACATTCCCGGCGAATTCGCTCACGGTCTTGCGCTTCCAGGAGCAGCCCGATTTCCCGGTGGGAGTTTCGCTCAATGCCCCGACGAATCAACTGGACCTCGCCAGCCTCTCCAACGGCATCCCGGTCACGCTCAGTTCCTTCCTCACCAACACCGTATCCGTCAACTATACGGTGGACGGGCCCGACGGAGTCGTTGCCCGCGGCACGCTGGCGTTTGCTCCGGGCGACCTGGGCAAACTCATCCTGCTCTCCATCCCAAATCTGCAAAGTTACAGCCTCTTGCGCGTGACATTGAGCAATCCGGCAAGCGCCCGGTTGACCGGCCTCACCCGGGCTTACTATGTGAACCTGCCGGGTGTGGGTGGCGCGCCATGGCTGGGTCTCGCGCAGTTCCCCGATCAAACCGTCCTCTACTGGAGCGATGGAATGTCCGCCCTGCAACGGGCCGGCAGCCTTCCGGGGCTTTGGACCACAGTTTCCAACATGCCCAGTCCCGCGACCATCACCCTCACCAACGCCCAACAATACTTTCGCCTCCAGCGGCAGCAGTGATCTTTGCCGCAGAATCACGGCGCGGTTGCAGGAGAGCCGGGTTGCGGTTTCTCCAACTGCAACCGCGTGGTTCCCGGCACGGTGTCCGTTCACCAGGAGCGCAGTTGTGGTCGGGAGGCAGGAAGGCCAAGCCGACATGTCCCGCCATAGTGCGGAGCACCACGGCGGAATGCCAACACGCGAACGCTCCGCCCCGACAAGTGCCTGGTCGTGTCGTCATTGTCCACAGGATTGCGCCCCGGCTGCCCTCGCAACACTGTGGACAATGCCGCCACCACCAGGGATGGCTTCGCCGTTCAGGTCCGGGCCTCAACTGGGAGTTTCCGCCTCACTGACCCTGCAATGAATCGTTAGGCGTTATTGCCCGCGCGTGAAAATCAGCGCTTGACATACCGGTTAATGCGCGCACTATACAGTCATACAAACGATTGAAATTGATCACCAAGTATTAGCGGAGCTTTCGCATCGAGCCACAGGATTCGTGACTCCGAACGATGTGCTTCGTCACATCCTTAACCTTCAAACATCAGCAGCAAGCAATTTACCATTTCAAACCCCAGCTTAGTCACACCAATCCCCAACTGAATGAAGAGTTCATTGCGAACGCATCAATTTGAAATCGTGAAAAGCACCCCTACAAAAGGTAATCAAATGTTGAGGAGGTGGGGATGGTTTGTGGTGCCTCTAATCGTTACGCAGACTTTTTGGGCGGCTGCGGAAGACACAATGCAACCCCTCTTTCGCGCCAGCGGTCTTTACATTGCAAAAAGTCTGGACGAAACAAAGCGTGTCTTTTTTGAAGCGCAGTCTGGGTTTACTATAATGGAGGATGCCTCTGGCAGGTGGCAGATTACTTTGATATACGCTTCGCCGCTTCCGAGCCAAAAAATTACCACGACCAACATTGTGAGTTTTGATGGATCCAACATTTGCAGCGTTGTCCTCTCTGATAATATTGTCACATTTTCAAGTAATGGTGTCAACGGGAGATTAGGCAGTGTAGAGAAAAAGCCGGCGGGCTTTGGGATGGCTGCACAAATAGGTTCCGGTCCGTATCCTATTGACTACGGCAACGTGGTCGGAACCCTATGGTTGGCTTTTGTCTCGGCTCGATACTTGGATGCCTCGTTGACAGAGGAGAAGTTTCCTAATGTAACAATTGCTGACATGCGCGGTGACCCGATGGCCTGGCTATGTCAATTTAAATACACACTTATTCATGGAAAGCATGCGATTGTCCAGAACGGGGAATACATTGCCGAACTATCAGCCTTGGCAAGTAATGCCATGGAATACCCCGAAATAGACCAACCTGAAAGCGCTGAGACTGCCTTTGAATTCGCGGCAAATGTAGCCAGGTATCGTTCTTTGATTTCGAAGGTACCGTCACGTGCGTCATACGGGTTGGATGATTTCACAAACATGGACGGGATTGCGGTACCCCTCCGATTTCATTGCGCCTTGGGAGCTTTCGATCCTTCCGCTCATTCCAGTACTGGTTATCTCGAAGGGTACGTCACGAATGTCACCCATTGCGGCGTCGTTTCGCTGAGACCCCAAATTATTGGAAAGGCGAGCATCGAGGACAACAGGATGCGTTCCAAGGCACCCCAGAGCCACTTCTGGACAAATGAGATTTTTTATGACTCCGATGAATGGATACTGGACAAAAACGACGCTCGCATAAAGAAGATAATGGCTTCTGGTGCGGCGATCCCTAGTGAAATATCTCCTTTTTCAAGTGCCCGCCAGAAATCGAGGACGGTGCTGGTGGTTGTAATATGGTGCGCCCTTGCTGCAATATTATACTACCTTGGCAAGAGACGTGTTAGGTTGACACGCTGAATTGGATTTCAGTAGTCGCTTGAAACGAAACGCTACAATAAGGGGGTCAGGGATGACTAATGGTATATTCCTCTTAAAGCCCCGAGTTGCGAATTACAATTGAGGCACCCTCAAAATGGCCGATCAATTTCGGCAGACATTCAATCCAGAACTCGACATTGCAAAACAGCTTGGCCGTAAAATCTTCGGACCACAGTTGGCTCTTGCGCAGGTATTTGCGCTTCTCCGGGGGAGTGTTCGCCACACGGTAGCGCCGCATGACCCGCCGCCTCGTCCCGCCATAGCGCGAAGCGCGACGGCGGAAGTTTCACCGCCTGGCTTGCGCTCACTTCCCGATCTTCCCGTTTCCCAAGCGGCAGGTGTTGCCGGCCAATCACGCCCCAATACCGGCCCGGCCTTTGTTCCATCACCGGCATTTCCTCCTTTTTCGCCATGTCACGCTTCCCCGCAGGAGTTTTTGAACAGGAGAAAACAGAGGAAACAGAGAACGGAATATGAAAAACTCTGTTACCTCTGTTTCCTCCTGTTCAAAACTCCACCTGTCTTGTTAATCTCCCGCCAAATGAATCCACTATTTGAAAAAGCGTCGGGTTTGACTGAAACCATCATCGCTGCCGCCATCGAAGTGCATCGCGACAAAGGGCCCGGACTCAACGAGTCCATTTATGAGTGGTGTTTGGTGAAGGAACTGGAACTGAGGGGATTGCAATCCGTCAGCCAGAAATCGGTCATCATCGAGTACAAGGGCTTTACCCGGGAGGAACCGCTGCGCTTCGATGTCCTGGTGGAGGGCTGCGTTTTGGTGGAAGCCAAGGCGGTGGAGAAGGTCGTGCCGATCCACAAAGCCCAGCTTCTGAGCTATATGAAGCTGCTCAACGTGCCGCTGGGTCTGCTCATCAACTTCCATGAAATGAAGGTGACCGACGGCGTGGTCCGGCTGATTCTGCCGGGTGCCAATTTGTGAAACCCGGTTGCGACCAATCGCGAACACGGAGAACGGAAAGAAAGTTCTCTGTTTCCTCTGTTTCCTCCTGTTCAAGAGGTCTGCTTTTGGGTTTTCAATGGGGCGCACCAATTTCGATGCGTCCGCCCAGCCCGGCGCAGGCGCGCGGATTGCCCATGCTCCTCTTTAAATCGAAACCGCCAGGGTACACCGAAAACGAGCAGGTGGTAATGCGGAGCGATCTTGCCCTTGTTCTTGCCCGATTGCCGTTCTTTGAATTCCAACTTCCAAATGACCGCCGCTCCCGGCCAACGCCGTTGCATCCGGTCACAGAACGCCTCCAAATGGCCTTTGTAATCCTCCCGGTACAGAGGAAAGTTGTCCGGGTAAGTAAGTGTGAAGGCGAGAGGCACCGCCGCCTGTTCCACTTTCGCCAGCAGTTCCAGCATTCGCCGACGCGAAGCCGGGGTGAACTCGACTATTTCACCACGCGGGCCGCAACCGCTCGTTTTTCCTGCCGCCACATCCCCACGGAGGCGCACCTGAATCAGGCTGGCCCCACGGTAACAGGTTACGCTTCCCTTTCGTTGTCGCGCCGGAATATGCGCTTTAGACAAGCCCAGCGGAGGCGGGGGGCGGCGCTGGGCGCCCCCCGCCGCCTCTCGCTGCCGCCAGCCTGCCCGCCGTCCTGTCCGCCGTAGGCCAGGCGAAGGAGGAAGCCTTGGCGAAGGCGGGTTGTCACCACATCCGGCCGCAGAACCGGCGAGCAGTGGTGCTCGCTGTCCGGTTCTGCTCGTTCTACTTCGCCGCCGGGAACGGTAGGGCGAGAGGTTGAAGGGACTGGAGGCGATGGAGATGTAACGGCATGTAACGGCATGTAACGGGTCGCAAAGTCGCAAAGCCTTGAGCATCAACATGTGTAACGGTGTAACGGGGTTCTTCGCTGTTTTCAGTGGAAAAGAAATCGCCTGTTCATCAAATCGGTGCCGATAACGGTCCTACAATCCCGTTGGGATTGCAAAACCAATGGCACCGCCCCAAGCATCGCTGGGTATTCCACCGAAAACAGCGAACAACCCCGAACGGAAGGAAACGAAAACAACGAAGATAATGCGGTTGCCGTGGAGAGGGTCGGATGGGGAGTGGGGAATGGCGGTTTTGCCGGGGAAACGACCATGAGCTTGAAGTGGATGGGCAAGCGGTGAAACACGGGGCGGCGGGGATCTTCC
>JBEKUQ010000084.1:0-7507 GCA_049514835.1 Verrucomicrobiota bacterium
TCAATCAGGAAAAGAAAAGAATTTCAAAAATAATTTTGGTTGGACAGCCTTTGTCCAACCGCCTCGCGTAAGGTGATGCGCAGAACGAAAGGCAGACTCTTATGCGCAACCTAAATGAAATGGAGATCAATCAAGTCAATCAACTCGAACTCGGCATTGCCGACCGGCGGAGCCGGGGACTGGCCCGCCAGCGCCGTGTGCAACGGGCCAATTGGTGGTTCACCCAGATGCGGCGTGTGGTGGATCGCGCCATCGCCTGGCCTCCGCCCCCCGCCCGCCCCGAACAGGTCCATCTGACCCTGGCCAGCCGCCGCAATTAGCATCCAGATTGCCTGAGCGCCGCCTTTGCAGTAACCAATAACAAGTATTCATCTGCCCTCGCTTGTCTGCGGCAAGTCTGCTAACTTGCGCGCGTGACCGCCATGGAAAAACAGGATCGTCCCCTGCTGGATTGGTTGCTCCGCCAGCATCCCGACACGCCCCGCAGCCGCGCCAAACAATGGATCTTGGCCGGGCGCGTCAGCGTCAATGGCGCGGTCATCCGCAAGCCGCACCAGCTTCTCTCCGATCCCGCCGGCGGACTGCTCTTGCGCAACCGCCACGCCATCACTTTGGAGTGCGGCGCCGGCTGGCAAATCCATCCGCGCGTGTCGTTGCTTTACCTCGATCCGGCCCTGGCCATTGTCAACAAAGGACCGGGGCTTCTCGCGGTGTCCGCGGCGTCGGGTGAACTTTCGGCCTTGAGCATTCTCGCTGATTTTTTGGCCGGCAAACTCAGGGCCTTGCGGCGCGGGACGGCAGGCCAGTCGCTCCCGCCCGTTTATCGCCGGCTGCAACTCCTGCCCGTTCACCGCCTGGATCAATACACCAGCGGAGTTTTCTGCATCGCCGCCAATCCGGCCGCCCGCCAGCATCTCATCGCCCAATTGAAGGCCCACACCATGCGGCGCGAATATGTCGCTTATGTGCAGGGCCGGGCGGCCGAGGCGCGGGGGACGTGGCGGCAATGGCTGCAATTGAGCCGCGATGAATTGCGCCAGCAGGTCCTTTCGGAGGCGGAGGCCAGGGCGGCCGGAGACGACGCCCGCGAAGCGGTCACCCACTATGAAGTCATCGCGGAATACGCGCTGGGCGGGGGCGGGGAGTATTGCAGCAAATTGCGGCTGCGGCTGGAAACGGGGCGCAAACACCAGATTCGCGTCCAGGCGGCGCACGCCGGAATGCCCTTGATCGGCGACCGGACCTATCATCCGGCCTACCGGGCGCGCGACCCGGCCCATCCGCCCATTGCATTCCCGCGGCAAGCCCTGCACGCCGCCGTTCTTGAACTGGAACATCCCGAGCGGCCGGGAGTGCGGATGAGCTGGACCGCCGAATTGCCCAAGGACCTTCGCCAGCTCGAAACCGCGCTGCGCTCCGGCAGAGGCATGGAAATGCTGAATGCTGAATGCTGAATGCTAAATGATAAGGAAGATGAACCCAGCCATAAATGGCCGGGCTATTCTCAAACCCGAATCATGAGCGACAGGCTCCCGGCTTCACCCAAAAGGTGATCTGGGAATGGTGAATGGTGAATGGTGAATGGTGAAAAAGAAGAATCCGTCGGCGAGACGCCGACGTGTGCAACCGGGACGGTCGAGCTCCCCAGAAAGCCGCCAATGATTGGGGCGAACAGCAAAAATGGAAAAATCGGCTTGTGCATTCGTTGACAATGTGCCATAATACTGTGGCGTCTGCAGTTGGGCGCATTAAATTTGCTTTTGAAGTCAGTTGTGCAGTTTGAACTATGAAGAAATCTGTTTTGGCAGTCGTGTCTCTCGCCCTGGCCGGTTCCTGGCAAATCGCCCCGGCCGCCGATGTCAGCGGCAAAGTGGCCCTCCAAGGAACTCCTCCAAAAGAAAAGGTGATCGAATTCACCGACCAGTGCGGGCCGCTGAATCCCTCTCCCGTGACCACGCGCTGGTACGAGGCGGGCAAGGACAATGGATTAAAGAATGTCCTGGTCTATGTTTCCAAGGGATGCGAGGGGAAAACCTATCCCACCCCCTCCGAGCCGGTGGTCCTGGATCAAATAAAATGCCTCTACCAACCGTACGTGATGGCGGTCATGGTCGGACAAACGTTGCGCATAAAGGATTCCGACACCGCCGTGCCCATGCACAATGTTCATGCCACGTCGCTGGCCAATCCTCCTGGTTTCAATATTCCCCAGACTCCCGGCCAGGTGAATGACAAGACTTTCGCCAATCCCGAAGTGGTGGTGAAATTCCAATGCGACGTTCACAACTGGATGTTCGCCTATGTCGGCGTGATGAGCAATCCCTACTTCGCCATCACCGGCGATGACGGCAATTTCAAAATCTCCAATCTGCCCCCTGGCGACTACACGCTCACCGCTTATCATGTCAAGGCCCACGGCCACGCTTCGCCGGGAGTTTCGCAAACGATCAAGGTGGAAGGTGACAAGCCGGTGACCGCCAATTTCACCGTCGAAGTCCCGCCGCCCGCATCCTAATGGCGGCGACACTGACAGCGCGAAACGGTTCGACTTTGGATGCCGCCGGCTTCCCGGCGGACAACCCGGCCTTGCGCCGGTTTGCCCTGCTCACGGCGGCGGCGACGTTTGTCTTGGTCTGGATGGGCGGCCTGGTGACCAGCCACGAGGCGGGACTGTCCGTGCCGGATTGGCCGAACACCTACGGCTACAACCTCTTTTTCTTTCCCATCTCGAAATGGATCAGCGGGATTTTTTATGAACACACCCATCGCCTGGTTGCCTCCGGCGTGGGGCTGCTCACCACCATTCTCGCCCTCTGGCTCTTTGGCCGCAAGTCGCGTCCCCTCTTGCGCTGGGGCGGGGCCGCGCTCCTGCTGGCCGGCCTGGCCGCCCTCTGCTGTAATCCGCAATCAGCCCCCCACAACCACCTGGCAGACGACATCCTGCTCGCGTGCCTCGGCCTGACCGCCTGGTCGGCGAGTTTTGTCTGGCCGAATTGCGAGCCGTCCCCCAAATGGCTGCGCGGCCTCGGCGTGCTGGCCTTTTTCGCCGTCGTGGCCCAAGGCGTCCTGGGCGGATTGCGCGTGACGATGCTAAAAGATCAACTGGGGATATTCCACGCGACTCTGGCCCAATTGTATTTCGTGTTGATGTCCGCCATCGCCCTGTTCCACACGCCCTTCTGGCGCAACCTGCCGGCGCGCGCGGAAACCGACACCAGGGGATTGCGCTATTTCTTTCTGGCGGCGACGCTCCTGATTGTCGGACAGTTGGCCCTGGGCGCGACCATGCGCCATCAACATGCCGGCCTGGCCATCCCCGACTTTCCCGCCGCCTACGGCAAAATCTGGCCCGACACCGCCCCGGCTTCCATTGCCAGATACAACCAGCTTCGGACGGAAATTATTGACTATCAGCCCATCACCGCCTTCCAAATCGTGCTGCAAATGGTCCATCGGCTGATGGCCGTCACCATACTCTTGACTGTGGGGGCCTGCGCCTGGCTGGCCCGGCGGCAACCCGGCCTGCAACATCGCTTGAGCCGCCTCTCCTCCGCCTGGCTCTGGCTGATAGTGGCGCAAATCTTTCTCGGCGCCGCCACCATCTGGACCGGCAAAACAGCGGACATCGCCACCGCCCACGTGGCGTGCGGCGCCTTAAGCCTGGTGACGGGCGCGCTCCTTTCGCTGATTTCCTTCCGCGGGCTGGCCGGGCGGGCCCGGCAAAATTGCCCGGCACCATCAGAGGAACTGCCCTCCTTGCTCTCTCCTTCCAGAATCACCCATAACAGTTGATGAAAGCCGCCGTCCCAACCCTGGCCGTGGCGCCCGCGCTGGAAAAATCCCGCGCCTTGGACAAATCCACGGCTGCCGTCCTGGCCGAATTATTCAAGATGCGCCTGACCATCCTGGTATTGTTGACTACATTCGTGGGCTTTTACGCCGGCTGGCGCGGTCCGATGCCGGGCGGCCTCCTGTTCCACACCATGCTCGGCACCGCCCTCCTGGCCGCGGGCGCTTCCGCCTTGAACCAACTCCTGGAACGCGAGTACGACGCCAAAATGCGCCGCACCCGGGACCGTCCGCTGCCGTCCGGCCGCGTCACGCCGGAGGCGGCTCTCCTGATCGGCGGCGTTTGCGCCGGGACGGGGTTGATTTACCTGGCGCTGACCGTCAACCATCTCACCGCCTTGTTGGGAGCCTTGACCCTTGTCACCTATTTGTTGGTCTATACCCCGCTCAAGCGCGTCACCACCCTGAACACCGCCGTCGGCGCCATTCCCGGCGCGCTTCCCCCCTTGATGGGCTGGACGGCGGCGCGGGGTGAAGTCACCGGCGAGGGCTGGTCGCTCTTTGCCATCCTGTTCTTCTGGCAACTGCCCCATTTCCTGGCCATCGCCTGGATGTATCGCGAGGATTACGCCCGGGCCGGATTTGTCATGCTGCCGGTGGCGGACCCGACCGGCGCGCGCACGGGCCGGCAGGCCTTGAGCCACACCCTGGGCTTGTTGCCGGTGAGCTTGTGCCCGTTTTTGTTCGGGCTGGCCGGGCCGGTTTATTTGGCGGGGGCGCTGGCGCTGGGGGCCGGATTTCTCTGGTGCGCCTGGGGATTTGCGCGGCAGATCAGCCTGGCCGGGGCGCGGCGCTTGTTCTACGCCTCCATTCTCTATCTGCCGCTATTACTATTGCTAATTGTTATCAACAAGAAATAGAATACTTTGTGCAAAACTAATGGCTTCCATTGACGCAACTGAATCATGCCATTAGATTGGGGTTCGCAGTTATTGTTTTCGCGTCAGCAACATTGAGCCGGAATCATGCAGGAAACATCGCACGCCCACGCGGCGCATCACGCAGAGCCGGGGTTTTGGCGGAAATACATCTTTTCCACCGACCACAAGGTCATCGGCATGCAGTATGGCATCACCGCGCTGGTCTTCATGTTCGTCGGCTTCTGCCTGATGCTCTTGATGCGCTGGCAGATCGCCCATCCCGGCCAGGCCGTCCCCCTCTTGGGCAAGCTCCTCCTCAAAATCCACGGGCCGGACATGATCAGCGCGGCCGCGGCCGACAAGGGCGGCGGGATGGGGGTCATCTCTTCGGATTTGTATAATTCCTACGGCGCCATGCATGGCACCATCATGGTCTTCCTGGCCATTGTCCCGCTGGCTTTCGGCGACTTCGGCAATTTCGTCACCCCGCTGCAGATCGGCGCGCCGGACATGACCTTCCCGCGGATCAACATGGCCAGCTACCAGTTCTATTTTCTGGGCGGCGTTTTGATGCTGGCCAGCTTTTTCATTCCCGGCGGCGCGGCCAAGGCGGGCTGGACCTCCTATTCGCCCCTGGCCACCGTGGGCGACCTGCACCGTCCCAACGGACAGACCTTTTGGATCTTCGGCATGATCTGCCTGATCAACTCCTCGCTCCTGGGCGCGGTCAATTTCATCACCACCATCATTCAATTGCGGGTCAAGGGGCTGAACTGGATGCGCCTGCCCTTTTTCGTCTGGGCGCAATTTGTCACCGCCTTTTTGCTCCTCCTGGCCTTCCCGCCGCTGGAAGCCGCCGGCGTCCTGCAACTGGCCGACAATCTCCTGGGCACGAGCTTCTTCCTCCCCACCGGGCTGGTGGTATCCGGCACCGCCTTGCATGTCAGCGGGGGCGGCAGCCCCTTGCTCTGGCAGCATCTGTTCTGGTTCCTGGGCCACCCGGAGGTTTACGTCCTGATCCTGCCGGCCATGGGGATAGTCACGGAAATCATCGCCAACAACACGCGCAAGCCGATCTGGGGTTACCGTTCCATGGTCTATTCGGTGCTGGTCATCGGGTTCCTGTCCTTCATCGTCTGGGCGCATCACATGTATTTGACAGGAATGGGCACGCGCATCGCCACCTTCTTCCAGACGACCACCATGATGATTTCCATCCCGTCGGTCATCATCCTGACCTCGTTGTTCATCTCGCTGTGGGGCGCCTCCATCCGGTTCACCGTGCCGATGCTCTTCGCCCTGGGCTTCCTGCCGATGTTCGGCATCGGGGGTCTGACCGGCCTGCCGCTGGGCTTCAACGTCAGCGACATTTTTCTCCACGACACCTATTACGTCATCGCCCATTTCCATTACATCGTGGCGCCGGGGACCATCTTCGCCTTGTTTGCCGGCATCTATTATTGGTATCCAAAAATAACCGGGCGTTTCATGAACGATTTTTGGGGCCGGGTCCATTTCGCCCTGTCCTTCCTTTTCATGAACGCCATCTTCCTGCCCATGTTCTTTCAGGGCATGGCCGGGATGTCGCGCCGCATGTATGACGGCGGCCTGACTTACGCCGCCGTGCCGGCCTCGGCCGCCGCGCCCGGCATTCCGGGCTTGAGTCCGTTCGTGCTGGGCCTCAACGGGCCGATCTTTGTCGCGGCCATTTGTTTGGGATTGGCCCAAATTCCGTTTGTCCTCAATTTTTTCTGGAGCATCCACCACGGCAAAAAGGTCGCTTCGGATAATCCGTGGGAGGCGACGACGCTGGACTGGCAGACTCCCACCCCGCCGCCGCACGGCAACTTTGAGAAACCGATGGAAGTTTTCCGCGGCCCTTACGATTACAGCGTGCCCGGTCAGGCCCGCGATTTCACCGCGCAAAACGAGCCGGATCAGCCGCAACCCTTGACGCATGGAAATCCCGTACGCAGTTAAAGCCCGGCCGGATACCGGCCTCTACAACGCCAAAGTCGGCATCTGGCTGTTCCTGGCCTCCGAAGTCATGCTCTTCGGCGCCCTTTTCTCCTCCTACATCCTTCTGCGCGTCAACGCCGATCCCGGCGCCTGGCCGCTCCATCTGCTCAATGTCACCCTCGGCGCCCTCAACACCGTCGTTCTCATTGTCTCCAGCGTCACCGTGGTCTTTGGCTGGGCCTCGTTGAAGATGAATAAATTCGGTTCCTACAAGATTTTTCAAGGCATCACCCTCCTCTGCGCCTTGACCTTTCTCTGCATAAAAAGCATCGAATACCGCGACAAATTCAATCACTACGAGGTCCAGCTCAAGAACGGCCAATTTGCCGACGGCCATATCAACCGCGCCCAAACCACCCCGAACCTCTTTGTCTTTGAAAAGGCCCGGGTCGTGGCCGACCCGTCCGAGTTGATGACCCCGCCGGAGGAAAGCAAGCTGGCGGAAATGCAGTTTCCCATGTCCGAGATCAAGGACCGCGCGGACGGCCGGGGCAAGGAGATCGAGAATTACGGGCCGTGGCATAGCACCTACTTCGCCATTTATTTTGTTCTGACCGGCTTGCACGCCTTGCACGTCGTTGGCGGGATGATTGTCATCTTTGTCATCTGGGGGCCGCTGGCCAGGGTATGGAAGACCGACCCGGAGCGCTACACCAACCGCGTCGAAGTCTCCGGCCTGTTCTGGCACTTTGTTGACCTGATCTGGATATTCCTCTTCCCGGTACTTTACCTGACCTAGAATTCCCATGCACGATACCGCCCTGCCACATCCCGCCGAC
>JBEKUQ010000085.1:0-7489 GCA_049514835.1 Verrucomicrobiota bacterium
GTTCCCGGCGGCCTGGGTGACCGCCCTGACCAGGCCTTCCTGCACCGCCGGAAGTTCAATGGCGTCGCGGTCATGACTTTCGCCTTCCTGCGAGCCGTCAATGCCCACCACCAGCACCACGGCGTCGGCCTTGCTGGCCAGGTCAATGGCCTCGCCGTAGAGGTTCTGTCCGGCGGTGTTGGCGGGCGATCCGTCCTCGGTGGGCCTGGTCCAGGCAATCTGGAACAGCGGATCGGCGTTGGGATCGGCCGAGGGCGCCGCGGTGAGGCCCGGGGCATCCGCCGTGGCGCCAAAGATCTGTCCGCCGCGTCCGCCGCGTCCGCCGCGTCCGAAGCCGCCCGGTCCACCACCGCCAGGTCCACCACCGCCGGGGCCGAACACGACCTCGCCTGGCGCACCCGCCAGCGCGTTTGAGGTCGCAGCGCCGGGTGCGCCGCCGCCGAAGCCGCGTCCGCCAAAGCCGCCTCCAAAACCACGTCCGCCACGCCCACCGCGTCCGCTGGTGGTCGGCGAGTGTGAGAACTCGACCAGGAGGTTGTAGGCCTTGTCCTTTTCCAGGAGGATCGCATTACCGGCCGTGCGCAAGGCCCCACCCTGCATTTCATCGAGGACCACTTTGCCGTCAATGGAGAGAAGGAAAGCGTCGCGGCTCCTGGCGCCCAGTTGATAGGCGCCCGTGGCGGGGGGCACGAGCACGCCGGTCATCTTCACCGCCAGGCTGGGATCGAAGACGATGCCGCTGGCGGCGTCGGGCATCTTGAGGACGCCGGTTTCGGACACTTCCGTGCGTGTGGGTTGGGCCAGTCCCGCCGAGTTGGTCGCGTAGGCCACCGTCAAGCCGTGCTTGGCCTTGGAGGCGTCGGTAAACAGGTAATCTGCCTTCACCGGTTCCGCCAGGGCGATGGTGGCCGTCACCGGCACCCGCAGGTTGGTGGTGGTGATGACGTGATCTGCGCCGAGGGCCTGCCGGATGCCGTCAATAATGCTGATCTGATGCTGCGGCGTTGGATGGCCGTTGTAATTGCCCAACTGCATGTTAACAGTGTTCGCATTGGGTCCCATCACGGCGACGGCGCCGAGGCTGGTCTTGAGCGGCAGGGTGTGGTTGGCGTTCTTAAGCAGCACCATGGTTTCGTCAGCCGCCTTGCGGGCCAGGGCGTGGTGTTCCTCGGTGTTGTACATGTTCGTGGTGATCTGGTTGTAGGGATTGCCTGGGTAACCGGGTGGATCGAATTCGCCCAGGCGAATGCGCGCTTCCATCAGCCGGCCCACCGCCACGTCCACTTCCTTCTCGGTGATCAGGCCCTGCTGGACCGCCTGGCCCAGGTTGCTCGGACCGCCGCGCGCCGCGCCGTAGGTCGTGCCGCTGTTCAGCTCGTTGCCGGACTTGACCGCCAGGGCCGAGGCCTCCACAGCGGTGCCCACATAGCCGTGGCTTCCCTGCTGGTAAATATCGCTGACCGAATCCACGTCGGAGACGACGTAGCCGTCGAAGCCCCACTGGGTGCGCAGGATGTCGGTGAGCAGGCGCTTGTTGCCGGAGTCCGGCACACCGTTGAGCGCGCTGTAGGCCGACATGATCGAATAGGCGTGTCCTTCGCGCACGGCCGCCTCAAACTGCGGCAAGTAGGTCGTGAACAAATCCTGGTCGGTGACCACCGCGTCGAAGCGGTGGCGCAGCGCCTCGGGCCCGCTATGGACGGCGAAGTGCTTCGGCGTCGTGATGGCCTGGAAGTAAACGGGGTGGTCGCCCTGGACGCCTTTGACAAACTGAATGGCCAACCGGCCGGACAGATATGGGTCCTCGCCGTAGGTTTCCTGGCCGCGGCCCCAGCGCGGGTCGCGGAAGATGTTGAGGTTGGGCGACCAGAAATCCAGTCCGGTCATCCGGTCAAAGTTGAAGGCGGCCACGTATTCGACATGCTTGGCCCGGCCTTCGATGCCGATGGCGCTGGCCACCTGATAGTGCAGGTTGACGTCCCAGGACGCGGCCAGACCGATGGCCTGAGGGAATACCGTCGCGGTGTCGTGAGTCATGCCGTGGAGGGCTTCCGTCCACCAGGCGTAGGCGCCGAGGCCCAGCCGCGGAAGGGCAGGGGAGTCCATCTGCATGAGCGACACTTTCTCTTCCAGTGTCAGGCGCGAGACCAGATCCTGCACGCGTTTCGGCACCGACAGATTGGGATCATAAAACGGAGGCAGTGGATCGGGCCGCGGCGGCGGTGGCACGCGCACGGCCGGAGCGCCGCGACCCCGCCCGCGACCCGCGGTGGCGGAATTTGTGCCCGGCGCGCCGCCGGGAGCAGCGTCGGGCGCTGCGGCGACTGGCTGGCCGCCGGGCGTTGGCAGGACGATCTGGGCCAACAGAACAGGGGGAAGCGCCGCGACAGCGGTTCCGCTGGCGTTGGTGAAGGAGGTGGACTGGCCCCAAGTGGAGGCATCTGGGGTCTCAGCGGCTTCGATGGCCGGCGTCAAGGCGAGAGAAGCTGCAGCAACAAGAATCATCTTAATCATAATATGGGCCTTTGTTCAACCGGACTGTCCCCCACGCCTTTCGGCGCTTTCCTTCTCCTGCTTCGGATTGGCCTGCTCAAACAGCGTGAGCGGCACCGATTCACCCATCAGCCGGTAGCCGGCCGTGTTGGGATGCACGTAGTCCATGGTCAAATCCTGGCGGATGCGCAGGGGGTTCTGCGGGTCCTGCACGACTTTCTCAAAGTCCAGCACAGCATCGAAACGGCGGGCTTCCCGAATCCACCGGTTCACGGCCTGCCGCGTGGCCTCATTGGCGGGGGTGTCCTTGCGCGAGTTCTGGATGGGCAGCAAGGTCGCCCCAAAGACCTTGATGCCTTTGGCGTGGCCTTTCTCGATGACCTGCTCATAGGCGGCGATGAGTTCTTTGGCCGACACCTGCTCGTAGCTGATGTCGTTGATGCCTTCGAGCAAAATCAGGTGCGACACGTTCGGCCTGGAAAGCACGTCCTCTTCCAGACGCTTGAGGCCCGCCGGGCCCGCCGCGTCCGACGTCAGCAGGCGATTGGAGCCGATGCCCATGTTGATCACGCCCACCGGAGTGCCGTCCGGCAGCGCCGGCAGCCGCTTGGAAAGCACATCCGGCCACGCGGCATTGCGGTCGTTGGCGGCCGCCGCGCCGTCCGTGATCGAGTCGCCCAGCGTCACAATCACCTGCGATTTCGCCGGGGCCAAGACCTGCACATCCGACACAAAGAAATACATGGTGGTGCGTGAACCCGCGCCCGCGGACGGGAGCGCGGCGTCGGCGCAATGATCGCCCGCCGCCAGGTAGTGCGTTTTCAAACCGGTGGGATGAAACGCCTCGGGCCTCGTCGCTTCCGGCAGAAACAGACTGACCGTCAGGTCCTCGTGCTGCTTGACCGCCAGGTCCACCGGGTCGCTCCAGATCTCCTTGCCCGCCTCCAGCCTCAGCGTCCTGGCGCCAGCAAACGTCAGCACATGGTCCGTTTCCGGCACGATGTCCGGCCCGGACGCCGAGCGGCGCAAGGCCACATGCGCGTCGCCGATCACCAGCGGCTGTGTCGAAAAACGGTTGCTCAGCTTCACCCGAAGTGCCGCGCCCCCCAGCTTGAGGAACATATTCAAGCGCAGTGTCTGATCGTGGAAGGTCGGCGTGGCCTGCGGTGCTCCGTTGACCGTTGTGGGCAGGTAACTGACCGCCCAGGCGTCCACCCACTTGCGCTCGGCAGTCGGGCCGATGCCAGGCGCGGTCGTTTGACCTTGTGCGCCGGCCGCCAACAGCAGCGCGCAGACCGCCGCCCGTAAGCAATCCGTTGGCCGCCAGCGGCCCCGACCTCGTCCAAAGAATGTCATCGGATGGGCGGGTATTACTTGATCCAGCTCTTGAGCGTGGGGGCGACGGAAGATGCCCAGATCTCGTATCCCTCTTCCACGGGATGAAGGTTGTCCGTGGTGCGGAAGCCAATCAAGCCGCCATTTTCGTCCAGGAACTTGGAATTGATGTCCGTGAAGAAGACGTGTTTCTGGTCATCGAGCCTGGCGATGATCTTGTTGGCTTCCTCGCACTTGCGCCGATTGGTGTCGGCGCGGCTGGAGCCGCGCGGGAAAATGGCCAGGAGCATGATCTTGGCGTCCGGAAAATCATTGCGCAGTTCAAGCACGATGGCGCCAATGCCTTCGGCGATTTCCGCGCCGGAGGCGCCGCCGGTGTTGTTGGTGCCGATCATGATCATGACGGCCTTGGGCTTGTGGCCCTTGCCTTCGCCGTTCTGCAGGCGCCAGAGCACGCCTTGCGTGGTGTCGCCGGAGATGCCGAAGTTGGCGACATTCACGTCGCCGAAGTACTTGTTGAAGACGCGCTTGCCGCCTGGATTGCCCTGCCCATCGGCCTCCACGTTCCACAGGTCGGTGATCGAGTCGCCCAGGAACATGATGTCGAAGTCGCTGTTGGTGGCGATGTTCATGAATTGCTGATGCCGCCCGGAGAGCGAGCCGCCGGTGGGACGGATGCACGGATTGTCGCGTGGAATCTGCACGGTCAGGAGCGAGGCGTATTTCTGCAACAGGTCCTTGTCCGGGGACGTGGCCATGAATTGTTTGAGGTCAGCATTCATCTCGGCGACTTCATCCGCGGTGGGCCGCGCCATGGCGACCTCGGGTGGCACCGGCGCTGGCGGGCCGGGAGGCAACATCTGGCCGCGGCCAAAACCGCCTCGCCCGCCGCCACGGCCAGGAGCGCCGGGGGCCGATGTGCCCGGCGCCCCGGGACCGTTTTGAGCGCGCAGGCTGCCGACGGCGGCACTGTTTAAGATGGCGCAGATGATGAGTATGAGTATGGCTCGCTTGCTCATGGGATCTTCCTTTGGTTTTGGATGGTTATTTCGTTGAGATTTGGACGACGATCTTGCCACGGTCGGCTGCGGCTGCCTGGCTGGTGAAGACCCGGCCCGCACTGAGGGCAGCCAGCCCGAAGAGGACACTGCGAGAAACAAGACGCAAGGGCGGATTCACAAGGGATCTCATGTGAAGAGCAAAGCAGTGGCAGTGGAAAAAGCAAGATGAAACTTGCTGGAGGTTGGAGTTGCCCCAATCGTCAGCCCGGATATTTCACAGCCCGATTCTGAACTTAGGGCCGATGGCTGAGCCCCATCGCGCAAAGACGTGATTTGACCCCTGTTCTTGACCCCTGTTTCTGTTCTGTTCGCGAAATCCCCCGATTGACATGGGTGCGAGACAAAATTCTTCCTTGAAAGCCGTCGTACAGGGAGAATCATGGGATTTAGTATATCGGCTTCGCATAAACAGCCGCCTTCGCCGGCTCTCTCCTGAAGGCACGAACCCGGGCAGGAGGAAAACGTTAGGATGAGGCGAGCGCAAAGCCGAGCCAGTGGAAAAGCTCGACCTCACCCCGGCCCTCTCCTCCGGGAGAGGGAGAATCGTCCGCCGTCTCACTGAAAACCCGCGACTGCATTGGCCGGAGGACCAGCCGTCAACCCATGACCGCCGACGGGTGTTCCTTCTCCCAGGGGGAGAAGGTTAGGATGAGGGCGAGCCACGAAGAATTCTGCCTCACCCCCGATTGACATCCGATCGCCCGTTTGACATCTTCCGGCGGAGTCCGATGTTATTTTATGAGAACCAAACTGTTTCACGCGGTTGCCCTGGCCTCCTTGGCCGGGCTGTTCGCCGCCGGCTGCGATATCTATGTCCGCCCGCCTGGCGCAGGCGTGGTGGTCACCGCCCCCGGCGAAGTGGTGGTCGTCAGCGCTCCGCCTGTGGCCCCGCCTTACGCGGAGGTCGTGCCGATGGCACCAGGCCCGGAATTCGTCTGGATCGGCGGCGCCTGGATTTGGGGGGGCGGACGTTGGGAATGGGAAAGAGGACGCTGGGAGCGCCGGCCTCACCCTGGCGCCGTCTGGGTGGCTCACCATTACGAGTACCGCAACGGCCACCATGTTTTCATCCGCGGTGGATGGAGATGACACGCTGGACCATGGCGGATTCCCGGGCGGAAAAGCAAAGCCGGCCATTTGGTGACCCCACCAGGAATTGAACCTGGATCACAAGTTTAGGAAACTCGTGCTCTATCCGTTTGAGCTATGGGGCCGGCCCGTATTTAGTTTACCTCCACCCGCCGGCCCGGCAAGAATGAAGCGATGCTGATCACCCGATGATTCGCGCCCAAAATCTCACCAAGATGTTCGGTGCCCTTGCCGCCGTCCGGGACATTTCCTTCCAAATTGACCCCGGCGAGATCGTCGCGTTCCTCGGCCCAAACGGCGCCGGCAAGACGACCACCATCAAAATGCTCACCACTTTGTTGAAGCCGACCAGCGGCAAGATCGCCCTGGATGGCCTCGACCCGGCCTCCCGGCCCAATGAAGTCCGCAAACGTTTCGGCATCGTCTTTCAAGACCCCAGCCTGGACGACGAATTGACCGCGCAGGAAAACCTGGAAATTCACGGCGCTCTTTACAAGGTCCCGCGCCAGATTCGCGCCGGCCGCATCGAAATGCTCCTCAAGCTCTTCGAGTTGTGGGAGCGGCGCAAGGAACCCGCCAAACGCTTTTCCGGCGGCATGCGCCGCCGCCTCGAAATCGCCCGCAGCCTGCTGCACACGCCGCGCATTCTCTTCCTGGACGAACCCACCCTGGGCCTGGATCCGCAAACCCGCAACCAGCTCTGGACCCAGGTCAAAAAACTCAACGAAGAGGAGCGCGTCACCGTCTTCCTCACCACGCATTACATGGAGGAGGCGGAACGGGTCGCCCAGCGGGTCTTCATTATTGACGCCGGCCGCCTCGTCGCCCAGGGTTCGCCGCGCGAATTGAAACAGCAAACCAACTCGGAAACCTTGGAACAGGCCTTTCTCGCCCTGACCGGCACGACCATTCGCGAGGAGGAGGCCAATTCCACCGACCAGTTGCGCCGTCTGGCCAAGGCCTGGCGGCGGTAACCAGGATGCTATGAATGTCATCTACATCCTGTGGCTGCGGCAGATGAAACGTTACGTGCGCTCCAAATCGCGCGTCATCGGCTCCTTGGCCCAACCGCTCTTGTACCTCCTGGGGATGGGCTACGGCCTCGGTCCGGTCTTTCAACGCGCCGGCATGGGCAGCTACATTCAATTCATCGCCCCGGGCCTGATCGCCATGACCATCCAATTCACCTCCGTGTTCTCCGGGATTGAGCTGATCATGGACCGCCAGTTCGGCTTCCTCAAGGAAACCCTCGTCGCGCCCGTCCCCCGCCTCCTGATCATATTCGGCCGGATTTTGGGCGGCGCGACCGTGGCCTTCCTCCAGGGATTGATTTTCCTTGTTGTTTGCTTGATTGCCGGTTTTCGCTGTCATGACCTGTCAGCGCTGCCCGTCGTCTTCCTGTTCATGATGCTCATTGGCATCCTGTTCACCGCGATTGGATCCGCCATTGGCTCGGCCATGAGCGATTTCCAAGGCTTTCAGTTTATCATCGGCTTTTTTATCATGCCCAT
>JBEKUQ010000086.1:0-7439 GCA_049514835.1 Verrucomicrobiota bacterium
CCACCGGGGAAAAGTTGCATGGGAATTAAACTAAACATTATCAGCCATATCCAGTTTGGGATTTCTCCCATGTTTGCAAGCATAACGTGAATGTGCATAAATATTCGCTGTCGCCTAACGGCAAAAGCTGAACCGCGCCGGACCAGAAACCGTGAACCGCGAAGCGGAACTGCCAGCGCCAACCGGAGTTGGCTCCGGCGATTTTGTTAAGCCGGTTCATCACTCGCCCCTCGGCTAATGCCAGTTGCCGAACTCGGCGCCATCAGGACTGCGGCAGTACACGTCGTATCCATTCGTGTTGTGTACCCCGGGATAACGATAGACATAAGCGTGCCCCCAAGGATCGTTCTCCACACTTACCAAATAGGGCCCGTGCCAGTTTGTAACATCGGACGGCCTCGTAAGCAACGGCGCGAAACCCTCAGTGGTCGATGGAAAACGCCCACAGTCAACTTGGAAACAATCCAGAGCGTTCTTGTAGCATGCGATCTGAACCCGAGCCGGGGTTTGGTATTGGTGATCTCTGTCCACTCTCCCGCAAGATGCGAGGCACAAGGCCAGGAACAGAGAGTGGAATCTAATGGAGCTCTGCATAGACTTAACAATCAATATGCAACAGGTTGTTCGTGTATTACAACAGCCAAATGAATGCTGCCGAAGCGGTGCGGCGGTTTACGGAAGTTGTTCGACGCCAACATCTTGTGGTCGCGACCGGGCGCACTCAATGCGCTTGGCTCCGGCGATATTGCGACTTCCCCTAAGGGCTGCCGCTGCATTTCCAAGTGAACATAAACTGGAACGGTTTCCGACCGTCCTGGCCCAAAAGGATGTCTGGGCCGGCACCCAAAATCAAGCCTTTATCAAGATTAAGTACGCTCAATCTTGACATGCTACCGCGATACGATAACAAACCATGTTATGAACAAATGCAAAGAACGACTCGACCCGGTTCATCCGGGGGACGTTCTCCGCGAGGATTTTATGAAGCCGCTGGGCCTGTCCGCCTACGCCGTGGCCAAGGCCATCGGCAGCACGCCCATTGCCATTAGCGAAATCACCCGGCGCAAGCGCGGTGTGAGCGCGGAAATGGCCCTCAAGCTGGGACGCCTGTTCAACGTCTCGCCTGAACTGTGGATGGGCATTCAGGCCGACTACGATCTGGAAATCGCCCGCCACCGCAGCCAGGCCGAGATTTTCCGGCGGGTGCATCCACTCAAGCTGAGCGAACCGGTTGTGGCGTGAAGGCCGCAGGGCACGACTACGAGTTGGCCGTGGATGTCCGCCATAATCTGCCGGGCGCAAGCCGCCTTGCCGCAATTTTCACCGCTTTCTCGCCAATTAACGGTTGGTTGAAGGCCGCTCGCGTGATTATGCTGGTTCCATGATGGAAAGCTATTTGCCAGGTGAGCGACCGATGAGCATCAACGCCATTAACAATTTGCCCAAGCCGGCCAACGAGCCAGTCAAGGATTACCGGCCCGGTTCGCCGGAAAAACTCCTGCTCAAACAGCAAATCAAAAAGATGCTGGGCGAGCAGATCGAAATCCCGCTGCGCATCGGCGGCCGGCAGGTCAAGACCGGCTGCCTCGGCAAGTGCGTCTGCCCGCACGACCACGCCCACGTCCTGGGCCAGTACCATCAGGCGGGAGCCGAACAGGTGGAGCAGGCCGTCCAGGCCGCCGCCGCCGCCTGGAAATCGTGGTCCACCCTCCCCTGGGAGCGCCGGGCAGCCGTGTTCCTCAAGGCGGCCGATTTGCTCAGCACCAAATACCGGCCCGTCCTCAACGCCGCCACCATACTGGGCCAGAGCAAGACCGTGTTCCAGGCCGAGATAGACTCGGCCTGTGAACTCATAGACTTCCTCCGGTTCAATCCCTGCTTCGCCGCCCGGCTCATGGCGGAACAGCCCGATTCCGCCTCGGGCGTCTGGAACATGGTGGACTACCGGGCCTTGGAAGGATTTGTCTTCGCCGCCACGCCCTTTAATTTCACCTCCATCGCCGCCAATCTGCCCACCGCCCCGGCTTTGATGGGCAACACCGTGCTGTGGAAGCCCGCCTCCAGCGCGGTTTATTCGGCCCATTTCGTCATGCAACTGCTCGAGGAAGCCGGCCTTCCGCCGGGCGTCATCAACTTCCTTCCCGGCTCCGGCAGCCAGGTCGGCGATCCGGCCCTCCGCCATCCTGCCCTGGCGGGCATCCACTTCACCGGCAGCACCGCCGTTTTCCATAAGATGTGGCAGACCGTCGGCGAAAATCTCCCGCGTTACAAAAACTATCCCCGCCTCGTCGGCGAAACCGGCGGCAAGGATTTTCTGTTCGCCCACGCCTCCGCCGATCTGGACGCGCTGGTCTTTAACACCGTCCGCGGCGCCTTTGAATTCCAGGGCCAGAAATGCTCCGCCGCTTCGCGCCTCTACGTGCCCGCCTCCTTGTGGAAACAGGTTCGCGAACGGTTGCTGGAGCAAATCCGCTCCATTCGCATGGGCGACCCGGCGGATTTCCGCAACTTCATGACCGCCGTCATTGACCAAAACGCCTTCCACAATATCAAGGGCTTCATTGACTTCGCCAAAAGCTCGCCCGACGCCGAAGTGCTGGCCGGCGGCGAGTGCGACGACAGCAAAGGCTATTTCATCCGGCCGACCCTCGTGCTGGCCGCCCAACCCGATTTTAAACTGATGAAGGAGGAAATTTTCGGTCCCGTCCTCACGGTTTATGTCTATGCGGACAAGGACTACGAGAAGACGCTGGAGCTGTGCGACCAGACTTCACCCTATGCCTTGACCGGCGCGGTGTTTGCCCGCGACCGCGACGCCGTCCATCTCGCCATGGACAAACTGCGTCATGCCGCCGGCAACTTCTACATCAACGACAAGCCGACCGGCGCGGTGGTCAACCAGCAGCCCTTCGGCGGCGGGCGCGCTTCGGGAACCAACGACAAGGCCGGCAGCGTGCTCAACCTCATGCGCTGGGTTTCCGCCCGCGCCATCAAGGAAACTTTCGTCGCGCCGCAGGACTACCGCTACCCGTTCATGGGGGAGGAATAACGCGAGAGCATGATTGACTGTGGAATTACGGCCCGTCCACCCCAGGAGGCTGCGTCAGGCGTCGTGGCAGGTCGCGAGCGCCGTGAACGGTCCGTTCAACGTAAAGCGTCGCATCATCATAGCGATAGAAAATCAGATATTTCTCGAATGGTCGCTCCACCGGATAAACCCGAAGCTCCCGCAAGTTGGGGCCCGGGAATCGCGCCGGGCGGCCCGCTCCGGGCATGTCGGCGAGCCGGGCCACCGTTGTGCTCACTGCGCGCAGATACCGTTGCGCCACTTCCCAACCCGCTTCGCTTTGGTACCACGCCGCGTAATGCTCCATATCACCGATAAACCAATCGGAGCGCCTGATCTTCAGACTCATTGGCCTTGCTTCGCCCGCACGCGCCGGGCGATATCCTCCAGGTCCTGCGGCGTCCACTCGGGATGCGGCCCCTCCACTGCATCGGTGAGCATCCGCTCCAATGTCGCCAAATCCCCGGCAAATTCCGGCGGCGCCACTCGTTCCAACTTGGCCACCTCCCCCCCTCGCACCAGCAACACGGGCGAGCCGGCCTGAGCGTCCTCGAAAAGCTCGTCCAAGCGTGACTGAGCTTCCTTTAATGCAATCGCCTTCACAGTCCGACTCTAGTATGCAGGCGGAAGGGAATCAAGAAATCATTCTCCTGAATCCGCAAATAAACCACGTCTAAATTATGATTCTGTCCCGCCATGATTCTGTCCCTAATTACCCCTTCAGGAAAAAACCGCGCTGCTTTTCCGTGATCGGCCTGCCCAGTTTTTCCAGCACCTGCATCATGTCCTCCCACACCTTGCGCTTCTCCGCGTGCGCCGGATTATGGAGCAAATACGAGGGATGCAAGGTCGGCATGACCGGGATGTCGTGGAAAACCTGGAAGTGCCCGCGCAGCCGCATGATCCCCTCGGTTTTGCCCAACAACCCTTCCACCGCCGTCGCCCCCAGCGCCACCATCACCGCCGGGCGGACCAGATCAATCTGCTCCAGCAACCACGGCAGGCAGGTCTTCATTTCCTCCGGCGTGGGTTTGCGATTGCCGGAAGTCTTCCCCGGCGTATCGGGCCGGCACTTCAATATGTTGGCGATATAAACCGTCTCGCGGGTCAAGCCCATCGCCTTGATGATGCGCGTCAACAATTGCCCGGCCGCTCCCACAAACGGCTCGCCCCGTGCGTCTTCATCCGCTCCCGGCGCTTCGCCCACAAACATCAACCGCGCGTGGACGTCGCCCGTCCCAAAAACCACCGTCCGCCTGGACTTGACCAGATGCGGGCACTTCACGCACGCCAGCGCGCGCTCCCGCAACGCCGCCATCATGGCCGCCTTTTCCTCCCGCCCCAAATCCGCCGGCACTGCTCCAGTTTTCGCCGCTTCCAGCGCAACCGCCGGAGCCTCGACCGGCGACTTCTTTTCCGCCTCGGCCAAATCCGGCAGGAGGACGCTCGGTGGGGCTTGGACGGGTTGCGGCGCCTCTTCCTTCTCAGCCACAATCACCGCGGGCGGTGCCGACACCGGTTGTTGCAGGGCAAAAAGTGTTTTCTCCTGAATGTTCAGGAACCTGACCCCCATGGCCTGGAGGGACCGAACATAATCCTCCGTCGCCTCCAGCGCGCTCAAATAACGACTCATTGGGCCAGTTTACCGCCCCGCCGCCAAACCACACGGCAATGTTGTTAATTCTTGTTCACATCCTTTTAACATTCATTAGCGGCTTCCCGGGGAGCGCGAACGTTTCGGTCGCACCCGTCGGTGTCTCGCCGACGGCACATGGCGCTACCGGAGCTTTCACCCATGCGGCGGCTCTGGCGAAATACTTACAAGCCCGTTCTCAGGCCCTCACTCAGCCCTTGAGAAAGCTTTTCAGCATCCAGATGGTCTTTTGGTGCAGGGTGATTCGCCCGATCATCAGGTCCTGGCTCTCCAGGTCGTTGGCCGCCCCGGCCACATCCCGGGCCCGCTCGGCATCGGCCACCAGTTTCTCGTTGGCGGCCAGAAGCTGGCGGACATAATCCTCCTGCGGCAAAGGCGCGGCAAACTCCTTCATCTGCGCCTTCCGGGCAAGGGCGTCCAGCCCGCCGGTGGCGTAGTCGCCGAGAGCGCGAACCCGCTCGGCAATTTCGTCAATCGCGGTGAACAACTCCTCGTACTGCGTCTGAAAGGCCGTGTGCAACGCGAAGAAGCCTGGCCCTTCCACGTTCCAATGGGCCAGATGGGTCAGGGCCATCAGCGCGTAGGAATCGGCCAGGACCTGATTTAAGTGCTTGCTCAAAACTGTGTCTTTGCCCGATGGCGGCAAGTTCTTGTTTGTCATAGTCGTGTTTTTGTTGGGTGTGCCAATCATGCGGGGCTTCAGCCTTGGTCAACGGGTCGTGAACGCAACCGGTTGCGTCCCGCATCATTGCATCATTTTGTTTTCCGGCTCCATTTCCCGGCCGCTTTGCCGAAGAACCCGATGCCCCATTTTTAATCCCCTGGCCGTTCCAGTCAAGTTCATTTGTCTTTCCGGAAAGGGAAAGGCTCAACCCGGAAAGAGGTCATCCAGAATAACGCTTGGTTAAGGCGTAAATCTTTGCAAATCAGCATGATGGCCCCCTGTTGGAAGCAGTCCGGTGAGGGCGAGAGGCTGGGAATGCACGGCAAAAGGATTTGAAAACATCTCCAGTTTGCGGGGCCGTGGGGCCCGCTGTCCTGACTTCTTCCGGCCGGGTGAGACGGGAGCCGTCGCCTGTTGACTGGCGGGCAGGCGTAAGGCCAGCGCCTGGCCCGGATCGGCAGAGGTCAGGCTGATATTGGGGGCGATGTGAGGGCCGAAGTTTCGGCAATGGTCTGATGCGCGGCCTGCCGACTGAAGGGACTTGGCGAATGCTGGCGCGCTCGCGGCTTCTTGGGCCTGCTTGGTCGAATACCGCCTATGAAACTCCCGATGTTCTGTTGCAGAAGGCCGCCCCCAATCATCGAAAATATCACTGTTGACAAAAAATGTCAACAGTGGCATCTTTTCATTTGTGAGCGAAGTTGGAAAACGCTTGAAAAACGCCCGCCTTGCGAAGGGCCTGTCCTTGCGAAAATTCGCGAGGAGGCTCGGGGAAGATTTTTCCGTCCTGGCGCGCATTGAAGCCGGTGAGCGTTACCCACCGAAGGCACGGCTCAAAAAATTTGCGGATGAGCTTTCCTTTAAACCGGAACAACTGGAAGCTCTGATTGCTGTCGAACGACGGGGTTTAGATCCATATCAAATGCTGCCGGAGACTGTTCCTGCCCCAATTCCCACGCACTCCATAGAGGCTGAGGTGGAAAAGATCCTGGCCCAGTATTGCCGAGCATCGAATAGAGCCGTAATTGAGGGGCCGATACCTGTGGCAGAAGTCATCAGAGTTGCCCGTGGCCTCTCAACGGAATACTTGGATTTCGCAAAGGCCCGGATCACCGGCCCACGAGGCGGCGACCTATACGGCTGCTTTTTTCCAGACGGTTTCCAAGGTCGGGACAGGGTCGTGCTGGTCAACACAGGGAAGGTCAGCGGGCACAGACTTTCGAGCGCTGAACAGAAGATCACAGTTGCACACGAGGCGGGCCATTATGTCCTGCACTACGGCAACAAGGAGGCCAAGCAGCTTTTCTTTCGCTTTTCCAATGGACCGATCTATTGCCGAGAAAAAGAAATCGAGCCGGCAGCGTTCAATTTGAAGGAAGACCAGGCCAGCTTATTTGCTGCCTGCTTGCTGATGCCTCATGCACAGTTCGAGAAGGCGTGGCAGAAGGCGCATGGAGACAAAGCTTGGTTGGCCCAACATTTCGACACAACAGATTCCTTTGTGCGGCTTCGCGCCGCAATGTTGGCTTGTGAATAACAGGCTGTGCATTTGCAGGATTAAACCCATAACGGTGAATAAGTTGGCCAATAAGTGCTATAATCCAGTTGATGAGCGGTGAATAAGGTGAGGGTATTATATATTAACTTTTTTACAATTTTTTATTTGAGGGACCGAATTTGAGCTACAAAAAGCACATGAGGAAAGAATATGATTCAAACACTTGAACATGAAATTCGAGGCGACGCGACCGGGCCGTCCACTGATTACGGTTTGCAGAGAATCCCGGAAATCCAACCTGCCCCCAGCCCTGCTTCCGCCCCCAAACAGCGCCCCCGCCTTGGTTGTGCTGGCCTGATTCGACGGGGAGATGAAGTCCTGTTGGGGAAACGAAACAAGGAACCTAATCGTGGACTTTGGGTTTTACCTGGTGGCGGCGTGGAATTCTGCGAAAGCTTTGCAAAAACCCTTGCACGCGAACTCGCGGAGGAGGCGGGTATTCAGATTGATGTTAAGGGGGTTTTCAATGTGTTTGAGCTTATAAACCCCCCGAGTG